>NZ_JBIDFF010000001.1:0-197733 GCF_046635645.1 Gilliamella sp. BG2 | reverse complement strand
ATCGGGCATCGGGCATCGGGCATCGGGCATCGGGCATCGGGCATCGGGCATCGGGCATCGGGCATCGGGCATCGGGCATCGGGCATTTTGTTAATCGTTTTATTTCACCTTTAATATTACGGCAAAACGTTTTATTTTTACTGTTATCTTTTTGTTTTAAACACTTCCATTGCAAATCTCACTTTGTTGTCAAAATAACGACACTCACAGCTCACTCAAAACCGAAACTTGCTCAAATAATGGGTTTAATCTTATTATCACAATGGATACACGTTGGCTCAGCTAATGCAATACTAACAGCAACTTCGAATCAGATTATTACAGGAAATGCACCGCAAGTGGTGGCGTTATCGAGTGCAGATAAACATGGTTTTACTGTCAACGGTGTTTTTTACAGTGAGGCGAGTGGCACTATAAAATCTAGTGAAGTGAAAGAATTTGATGGTAATTTAACGCTTAACGATTTTAAAGTGGCGATTTATACTTCAACAAACTTAGATAAAGTTGAAAATTACAGCGATATAGATGGTGATAGTGCCGATCCACAGGAGCCGTTTAAGGTTGAATCGACTAATTATTGGTGGTATGACAATAATGGCGTAAGAATAATAGGTAATGATAAGAAAAAAATGATAGGTTGTGGTAGTGGCTTTTCAATGCCATTAAAGCTCATCATAAAAACCAATGTTAGTGCCCATTCAGCATACGGAATACCTGATGTAGGCAAGCAAATTACCCTAGCTAAGACCTACCAAATCGCACCAAAATCGCAAATTTGTTATGCAAAACCGAATTCTACTATAGTTCATCCTGAATACCAATGGATTGGAGTTGATTTAAAAACAGATGAATATTATTTTAATCGGCCTGAATATGCTAATCGCCACCCTCTAGTTGGTGGTGGTTATACTCAAGATTACGTACCTAATTATGGTTTTAAAGCACAGCCAATAGTTTCATCAAACACATTCCCAACAACAGGGTTTCCTGGTGCTAAATTTCAATTAGTGATGACAGGAGCACAAGATGATTATCATTATCAAGTGATCAATAACCCAGGAGGAGGTGTTGCAATTGATCAAAATGGTGTAGTAAAACTTAATAGTAAACCTTCAGGAACTGTTACAGTGAGGGTAACTTTAAAAAGAGATAATTCTGTCATTCATGATTACCGTTTTAACCCAACTTCTATTTGGGGGGTACCGAAAAATTTTAGAGGATCGTTTAATGCTGTACAACAGCATTGTGGAGGTTTACAAAATATGATGAGTCGAGCCCAATTAACAAATTCGCCACGATATGAAGGTCAAGGGGCAGAATTAACTGGATTGTCTAATAGCTATACTCGTGTAATAGGTGGCTCTATTTTGGGTGAATGGGGGTGGACAACTAAATCTTCTTACCCTGATTCAGAATGGCAAGAATATTATGCTCCGCCTGATTTTACCTCTAGATATTGGACATCGGATTCTTCGGTGATTGAAGGTGTACAGCTTCCATATGTTGTACATAACCATGATGGTTTTACTAGCACGTTTACAACTGAAGCTCCTTGGTTAGGTTACGCTATTTGTAAAGGATAGAAAATATTTTAAATGTGATATTATTTATTCAGTAAAGGAGCATTTATAAAATAGGATTGTTGTAATAAAATAATGGGTTATTTATATTTCATGATTAAAATAACCCACTCAAACACATAAAGGCGTTTTACCAGAAATAGCTTTATGTATAACCATATTATAAATGTGAATAAGTAGCTTAGACTTTTGTTTTCTATTTTCTGTATTGTTAAATATTTTTTATATCATGCCACATTGCAATTAAAGTATGTATCATGCTTTCGGTTTTTCATTCGTTTATTGGTGGGCTGGTTTTGTAAATTTTGATTAATAAAATGGTTATCAAACGTTTTAATGAATAGATACAGCGACACTTTAATTAATTACCAAATGGTATAGAGATCTTGAATGTTTCTCACAAAATACAGCCTAAAAAGTGAATAGTCATGTAAATATTCACAAATCATGCCGAGAATTACATTGTTTATTTTAGTGCTTTATAAAATGGATGATTATTTAATGCTTCATGCGGTTTTTAGGTGTTATAAATGGAATATGTAAATGTTTGGTGCCGACCTGAAACTGTCGTCTAGCTAGGCTTTGTTATTACTTTTAGCCACCATTGATAAATCTTTAGTTTGATTTTTTATGTATGTTCATTGCTGTCGTTCCTTAAATTACGGTAAACAATGAGAGTAATTTCTACGACTAAAAATAGCATTTACTATATGACCACTTGTTTTAAGTGTAAAAAAATCAAATAAAATCAGCTATCTACCTGAACGATTTTATACCTTCAAAAAGCGCTTATTCCACCATTCAAGACCAACCCATCTATCAATTCCATCTTTTTTCCCCACCACGAACAATTATTTACAATAAATTAACAAAAAGCTAGCCAACCATTTTTTAAATGGTTATACTTTTAACGCTATAGGGAAACAAGCTTATTAAACAAGCAAATAATTATAAAAATATAAATAAAACAAATAATTACTTGACAGGTGAACCATAATGCATTATCATTTTAGGCACAAGGCACAAGGCACAAGGCACAAGCACTGGCAAACCTATGTCTTAAGTTTATCAAATAATCTTATTCGGCGAGTTTTTTCACGAAACTTATTTATACCTTCCAAATTATCTCTCAACGAATTATCGAAATTATCGTTCAAATCACCTAAAACAGCTTTGCTAGTATTAGCACTGTTATTATTGTCATCGTCATGGAATGTACAGGCGAATGGCAAAAAGTATCGAGCGGGTAATCGTAGTGATGCAATAATGCTACCAGAGTCGCCAGTTATCCATTATGCAAGGCCAAATCTATTTGCTGGTGACGGCAAATACGCAGGCCCAGCTGGCATATGGGATCCTAAGAAGGGCTTTTTAGTACAATCAATTGATCCTGATTTATACTACCTCAATTTCCCGACTACAGGTGCGAATAATTTATATTTTGATTTACTCATAACAGGAATAGAACCAGAAGAATTGACATGGAACACCGTTACTTTGAGCGGAATCTCTGCAACAGTGACAAATGTTGTAGCTAATGAATATTGGATTCCTGATGAAGATAGGGGGCGAGTTGCCCGTGTTAAGCTAACTGGTCCATCTGATGGATGGAGGTGGGGGGTACCAAGATTACCACAGAGGTTTGAGTTAGTGGGTAGAGATACATATGGCGTTGAGGTAGTAAAATATGGATTTGTGTTGCAGAAGTGGTTCATTACACGGGAAGACGTGCTGATGGGGGAGGACAGTTATGAAAAGCAGTTAAAATGGTGTCGTTTTTGGGGTTATCACATGGCAAGAGTAAGGGAGTTAAGCAATGCGAAGTGTGGTATATACAATATTTTCCCCTGTATAGATGACATAAATAACCGCGCGTCGTCATCTGGTAATTATTACCAACGTCGAATTGGAGAAGGTTTTTTCACTGAGTGGGGTGACATGGCGTCCTATGATCAGAAATATGGTGGCACCTACTGGACAAGTGACGCACGAGACGTTGAATATCAGTTCGATGCCAGTTCGCTCTCTGGCGTCATTGGTATCCGCCCGAGCTCGCCCTCGCGCAACTACGAAGCCAAAGTTTTTTGCGCACATTAGCGTTTAGTTCTTAATCCTTAGGGAGCGGAAGGCGTTATGGTGCAAATAGAGGATAATTTAACAAAGAATAAAGCTCTGGCGCAAGTTAGGGAAAACCCCTTAGGGTTGCGCAGTTGTGGCAAAGCCACAAAACTGCGCCGCCCCTACCGCCACCGACGCTGAAACCACCGCACCAATCTATTTTATTCACCAAAACAAAAAGAAATTATTTTTCACTAAAAATCAGTCAGAAAAGATGATGATTTTATTAAAGTTTTCTTAACTGTTTTTTTACCGAAAAACACTCCACACACACTGGCAATAAAGCCACAAAACCTTTATACTATATAACAGTTTTTAGTATGACAAATGGCATACTAATATAATTCGTTCTTTAACATCATCAATTGGAATAAATTTATGCATCCGATGCTGAATATTGCTATTCGTGCTGCTCGTAAAGCAGGTAATGTAGCCATCAAGGCTTATGAAAACCCTAGTTCAATCGAAATCGAAACCAAAGGCGCTAATGATTTTGCCACTAATACCGATCGTGCGGCTGAAGCTTTGATTATTGAAACAATTAAAAAAGCTTATCCTGACCATACTATCATTGCCGAAGAAAGCGGCTTAGCTAAAGGTAATGATGCCGATACTCAGTGGATAATTGACCCAATTGATGGTACGACCAATTTTATTAAAAATATCCCTCATTTTGCAGTGTCTATCGCAGCTCGGGTTAAAGGTAAAACCGAAATTGCTGTTGTTTATAATCCAATGAGTAATGAGCTGTTTACTGCTGCTCGTGGTAAAGGCGCTCAACTTAATGGTTATCGTATTCGAGTGAGTAATGCGAAAGATTTAGACGGTAGCGTGTTGGCAATGGCTTTTCCGTTTAAAGCTAAACAATATAGCGATAGTTATTTTGGCGTATTACAAAAATTATTTGTTAGATGTGGCGATTTTCGTCGTACTGGTTCTGCCGCTTTAGATCTTGCCTATGTTGCTGCAGGTCGTTTAGATGGCTTTTTTGAAATTGGCTTAAAACCATGGGATATTGCTGGCGGTGAGTTGATTTTGCGTGAAGCAGGTGGCGTTATTACCGATTTTGCAGGTGGCAATAATTATATGGTTTCGGGCAATGTTGTTGCGGGTAATCCTAGAATTGTTAAGGATTTATTAGTTTCTACTCAAAACGAGTGGCCCGAAAAATTACGTAACTAACGTTATCTTTTTTATTTCCTCTTATTTTGATCGCAAGTTAAATTCTTGCGATCTGTCTAGTATTTTTCTGCATTGTTATTAATTTTGAGTATATACTAATCAATAATCGTATAAAAATTAAGGCTGCATTTTATGAAGACAATACAATATCATCTTAATATTGAAGGAATGAGTTGTGCCTCTTGTGTTAGTCGTGTAGAAAAAGCAATTAAAAAAGTTGATGGTGTAATTGATGTCAGTGTTAATCTGGCAACTGAGAAAGCAACTATTAATGCAGATACTCATGTTAAACTTGAAGCATTAATGTCTGCGGTTGATAAAGCGGGCTATCGTGCTATTAAAATTTCAGATCAACAATCAGGTGCAAAGAAAGTTAACAAACAAGCATCTATTTGGCCGATTGTGATTTCTGTTATTTTGGCCATTCCTTTTGTGTTACCTATGTTATTAGAGCCTTTTGGGTTTCATGTGATGATGCCAGCTTGGTTACAACTGGTTATTGCATCTATTGTGCAATTTGGACTTGGTGCTAAATTTTATCGAAGCGGTTTTAATGCGGCTAAAGCGTTGTCGGGTAATATGGATTTATTAGTGGCCATTGGTACTAGTGCGGCATATGGGTTATCAGTTTATCAGCTTATCATGGGTAATGATGAGCACCTTTATTTTGAATCTTCAGTTATTATTATTACCTTAATTTTGCTTGGTAAGTGGTTAGAATCAAGAGCTAAACATCAAACCACACAAGCAATTGAAGCCCTGTCTGCGCTACGCCCTGATGTTGCTTTAGTAAGGCGTGATAATCAAGAAATAAGTTTACCCATTAACCAAGTTAAAGTGGATGATATTGTTATTATTAAGCCTGGAGAGCGTATTCCAGTTGATGGCGTTGTGATTGAAGGTGCATCTAGTAGTGATGAATCAATGCTAACCGGTGAGAGCTTTCCTGTAAATAAAACCGTTAATGATGTTGTTACTGGCGGTACAATTAATGGCGAAGGGTTACTTATCGTTAAAACCACAGCGATTCAAGCGGATTCTACTTTATCCAAAATTATTGAAATGGTTGAATCTGCTCAGGCTAAGAAAGCACCAATCCAACGAATTGTTGATCGCATCAGCGCTATTTTTGTGCCAGTGATTTTATTGATTGCACTTGTTACGTTATTGGCTTGGGGTGTGATATCGCATGATTGGCAACAAGCATTACTCCATGCGGTGGCTGTGTTAGTGATTGCTTGCCCTTGTGCATTAGGTTTGGCAACACCAACAGCAATTATGGTTGGTACAGGAGTGGCTGCTCGTCATGGTATTTTAATTAAAGATGCCGAGGCATTAGAAACACTGCATAATATTAATATGGTTGCATTTGATAAAACAGGCACATTAACTATTGGTAAACCAGAATTAGTTGAAATGGATGTTATGGGTAGTGAGACGCCCGATCAAATTTTATCGCTCGCAGCGTCATTACAAGCAGGTAGTGAGCATCCACTTGCCAAAGCTATTTTAAGTAAAGCTAAAGAGTATCATTATGCTCAAAATATTACTTCGGTAGCTGGTTCAGGAGTGATGGCAACCGTTGATAACACCGAATATTATTTAGGTAGTTTGCGTTGGATGAAATCATTAAATGCCTATTTTGTTGGTATGGACGATAAAATTAATCAGTTATCGAGTAAAGGTTATACCATTTCATTTTTAGCGAAACAGCAATCAGAAGGTAATGTGGTGATATTAGCACTCTTGGGTTTTGCTGATGTAATAAAGGGGGAAGCCGAAAAAGCTATTCAAGCATTACATCAGTTAAATGTAAAAACCGTTATGTTAACTGGTGATAACCAGAAAGCAGCTAATTATGTAGGGCAGCAGTTAAGCTTAGATAAGGTTATTGCTGAAGTATTACCGCAAGATAAAGCAAACTATATTTATCAACTACAAAAAAGTGAAGATATAACTGGTAATAAAACAGTGGCAATGGTAGGAGATGGTATTAATGATGCTCCAGCCTTGGCGGCTGCCGATATTGGTATTGCTATGGGCACTGGCACCGATGTGGCTATGCATGCAGCAAGTATTACTCTAATGCGTGGTAATCTGTTTTTGATTGCTGATGCGATCGATATTTCGCGCCGAACCTATAATAAAATTAAACAAAATTTATTTTGGGCATTTTTCTATAATTTAATTGGTATTCCGCTAGCGGCATTGGGATTTTTAAATCCAATGATAGCTGGTGCCGCTATGGCGTTAAGTAGTGTTAGCGTTGTAACCAATGCACTTTTACTTAAACGTTGGAAGGCAAAATCAGAAAACCAATAATATAAGATTTTTGTTTTGAATTAAGGAGGCTCTAAGCCTCCTTTATATTGATTAGAAGACAAATTAACTTAATTCATTCTACAAATAAGCGTACATTCTTGTTAAAAAGTTTCAGGTAACATGGTGTTTGAGTATAAAACTTATCAAAAAAAGTACGTCCAATATTGTTAAATAGTAATAATAAACAAGATAAATATGCCTTATTTTGTTTACTGAATTATTTTAGGGTGGTATCGATCTAATAGCATGTTATTGAATTTATTTTCTGGGTCTAATTGTGCTTTAAGTTTAAAAAAGCGATCTGCTTGTGGGTATGCGCGCTGAAATTGTTCACCAGTTGCATGTAATTGATACGGTAAATAATAACTTCCACCCTTTGCTAATACTGCATCGATTAATTCTCGTGTCCAGATTCCTACTTGCTTTTTGCTTTGTTCATCAGTATCTTGTTGATAATAAATAACAAAAGCAAACACTTCGGTTTTAGCCCATGCTAGTAATGAACCGCTATCAGGATTTGCATGACGAATCGAAATATTAATTACATTAGCCTGATGTTTTTTTAGGATAGCAATTAATTCAGGATAAAAATCCTCAAACCGCTCTATGGGGATAAAATACTCCTGTAGAGCAAAACTTTTATTTTTGCTTTTAATTGGCTGTAAATTCGACACATCATAACTGGCTTCATAATTACGCCACATTACTGGTTGTTTTGTATAATCTATATCATCATACAATTTACGTAAATGCTTGCCTAAATTTGATGAGGCGACAATTTTTATTTTTTGTTCCTGTTCAAACGAATATTGGTCGATTGGACGTAATCTGTCCAAAATAGTCAATGGTTCTTGTGTTTCTTTAAAAGTGACAGCACGAACTTCTTCAAAATCAGGTGGGTAAATTACCGAGTTATGGAATATGGCACTTTTGTCAGAACGAATCTGTTGCATAAAATATGGGTAATACTTGGCAATTGGCATAACATCGCTAATGCGTTTTACTTTAACATTATCAACAAGTCGCAAAGTGACTTCTGTAATTACGCCTAATCCACCATAACCGCCGATAGCGCCATAAAATATATCTTGATTTTCTTTTGGACTGGCTTCGACAATAGCGCCATCAGCTAGGACAATTTTGAACTTCTCAACAGATAAAATCATAGGGCCTTCTCCAATATAACGCCCATGCACATTTACACTAAGTGAACCACCAATACTAAAATTGGCATAGCTTTGCATGATTTTTACCGATAAATTGTAGGGATCAATCAATTCCTGTACTTGACGCCAAGTTGCGCCTGTTTCAATGGTTAAAATTTTCTTCTCAGGATTGAAATCAATCACATGGTTGAGTTTTTGTGTATCTATTTGAATTCCATTGTTTATTGCTGTTTGTCCACCCATGCTGTATTTGCCACCAGCTATACTAATTGGACCAGAGGTATTTTTAACTAGTTCAGAGACCTGTTGAGTCGATTCTGGTTGCATAACCGCAGATGCTTGTACTGGTGTCATACCTGTAACATCATTTACAACGACAGCTTGCGCTTTTAGTGGTAGTAGTAAGAAAAGACAACAGCTCAATAAAGTTAATTTTTTCATTATAAGTTATTATTTATTTTGGATATATTAAAAATATGATTCTATCTATACAAATTAAATAAATCAATGCTTCTATA
This sequence comes from Gilliamella sp. BG2, assembly GCF_046635645.1. Taxonomy (NCBI): domain Bacteria; kingdom Pseudomonadati; phylum Pseudomonadota; class Gammaproteobacteria; order Orbales; family Orbaceae; genus Gilliamella; species Gilliamella sp. BG2. The sequence goes on along the minus strand of NZ_JBIDFF010000001.1, from coordinate 188,847 downwards.
ATTTTTATGTGCTTATTTTTGAATAAAGTAGTATGGGAAAATAAACAGCAGTGGTGAACATCTTAAAAATTGAGAAAATAAAAATGAGTCATAACTACCTTATTAATCAAAAATTCACCAAAGCAGCCTACCCACAAACAAATGGAAAGTCGAAAGAGTAACACGAACTTTGAATTGCGATGTGGCATAATCAGCAAATATTTAGCGATTCAAAAGGTAGAAAACAAAAACTTGTACGCTTTATTAATTTTTATAATATCGCTAAACCGAATAAAGTGATTTTTGGAAAAATACCTTATGAGTTCTTAGAGGATTATTTTGACCATGAAGTGCAAACAATTCGGCGTTTTTCTATATTTAAGCATTTCAATATAAAATGCAAAACAACGTGCTTTTATTGGTTATCTGATAACAAAGAATTCATCAACAAAGGTAAGGTCTAATGTTGTTAAATAGTGATAATAACCAAGATACATTTCATCTTTATAAATTTTTAAACACATTTGAAAAACGGGTTCATTATAATCTCCCGTTAAAATCACACTTAAGCTTTCATGAAAAGTAAGTGTTTGGGTCTCTTGTTTAGTATTAAGTTCTAATTCTGTGTAGTGATCATTAAGAATATGTTTTAAGTTTGTCATAGCAACTTTTTTTAATTTAGTATTGATTAATTCAATATCTGTAGATTTTAGATAATCAAATAGTAGCATTATGTTGATCACTCCTCGATATTTGTTAATCATTATATTAATGTTAATGGCTTTTGTTTATTTATCTGAGTGTACTGAAATACTGATGTAAAAAAATCAGTGTGTTACTTATCAAAATTGTTCAGGTAGAGCATTGATTTTATTTAAGTTTTATTTTGATTTTTTTATTAAAATCCTATGGTTATAAAATTATTGCTATTTTCAGTGTAGTTGGATTTTGCTGTCTTTGGTTTTGGAAGAGACTAAAATCCTTGTTAAAAACTTTCACATAAATTTGTGTTTATGTAAGAAAATAATCTAGATCCCCTCAAGAATGTTTAAAAATGTGGCGTTTAAGCTAAATAGGTATTGCTTTATTATTTTATTGCTATAATATAGCCACTTCTTTGACGCGGGGTGGAGCAGCTTGGTAGCTCGTCGGGCTCATAACCCGAAGGTCGTTGGTTCAAATCCAGCCCCCGCAACCAATTTTAGCTAGTCCGTAACAACTCCACAGTACTCCAAACATCACACTTTATCTTTATACCATTACTATTTTTATACCATCACTATTCCGATTTTGGCACCGCTAGCAATGTTGATACTGCTTCGCTAATGCGTCTTGCTATGTAGCTATTGTTCATGGTGTATAAGTGAATGCCATCGACATCTTGCGAAACCAAATCAACAATCTGATCGATTGCATAAGCAATACCGGCATCACGAAATGCTTCTGGGTGGTGTTCGTATTTTTCCATCATTTGTTTGAATTTTTTAGGTAAATTTACCCCACACATCGATACCATACGCTCAATTTGGTTTTTATTGGTCACTGGCATGATGCCTGCTTCTATTGGAACATTAATGCCAATATCGCGAGCTTTATCTAAAAATGTATAAAAATAGTCATTATCAAAAAATAGCTGTGAAATAAGTTGATCGGTACCTGCATTGACTTTTTCTTTTAGGTGGATCAGATCTTGTTTTAGTGTTGCTGCTTCAAGGTGTCCTTCTGGGTAACATGCACCAATCACGTTAAAATCACCGTTTTCTTTAATGAATGTCACCAGTTCGCTAGCGTATCGAAAATCATCTTTGGGTTGCACATTCGGGCTGATGTCACCACGCAAAGCGAGCACATTATCAATTCCTGCACATTTAAGATCGTGTAGGATTTTTTGCATTTCAGCTTTATCAAAATTGATCCCCGGCAAGTGAGCGACGCTTTCAATGCCATAAGTGTGTTTGACTGAGTGGGCAATATCAATGGTGGTTTGACCATTTAAGCTACCACCTGCACCATAAGTGACACTGATAAAATCAGGTTTAAAATAACCAAGTTCACGCAATGTACTATAAATTGTTTCTAGTGGTGAGGTTTTTTTAGGAGGAAAAACCTCAAAGGAGAATACGGTTTTTTTATTAAATAGTAGATTTGTTTTCATTTGTTTCATCCATTGGTTATGTCACTCATTTCCTTTATTGACACTTCCGCCGCCCAAATAGGCGGCGGAAACGTAAGGCTATGAACAAAGCCTGATTTGTTAATAAAAAACTCAACGACTTTGTAAAAATAGTACTTAGTTCAGTGTTTTTCTTACTTCTAAAGTGGCTTGTACTAAATGTTGTAAGCTTTCAACCACTTCTTTTTCGCCACGAGTTTTTAAACCGCAATCTGGGTTGATCCACAATTTTTGGTTATCAATCTTCGCTAGTAACTTTTCAATCGTTGCTTTGATTTCGGCTACTGGTGGTACACGTGGTGAATGGATGTCGTAAACCCCTGGTCCTACTTCAGTTTTGAAGTTGTTTGCATTAAGTACGTCAATCAACTGCAAATTAGAGCGAGAAGCCTCGAACGAAATAACATCAGCGTCCATTGCATCAATATCTTTAATAATGTCAGCAAATTCGCTATAACACATATGAGTATGAATTTGCGTATCTGCTTGCACTTTGCTATGTACCAATCTAAACGCAGGGATCGCCCAATCAAGGTATTCACTGTTCCAATCGGCTTTACGTAGTGGTAATTTTTCTTTTAATGCCGCTTCGTCAATTTGAATGATCTTAATACCCGCTGCTTCAAGATCTAATACTTCATCACCAATTGCTAATGCTATTTGGAATACCGATTCTTTTTGAGAAATATCTTCTCGTGGGAACGACCAATTTAGAATAGTTACAGGTCCTGTTAACATACCTTTAACTGGTTTGTCTGTCAGGCTTTGTGCATATTTTGAATATGCAACAGTAATCGGTTTTGAGCGTGAAATATCACCCCAAACAATTGGTGGCTTAACGCAACGAGTACCATAAGATTGCACCCATGCTTTTTCAGTAAACACAAAGCCATTTAAGCTTTCACCAAAATATTCGACCATGTCATTACGTTCAAATTCACCATGTACTAACACATCAATGCCAATTTCTTCTTGTAATTTAATACACTGCGCAATTTTTTGTTGATTAAACTCAGTGTATTCGTTCAGGCAAATTTCACCTTTTTTGAATTTAGCACGATTTAAACGTACATCAGGTGTTTGTGGGAATGATCCAATAGTGGTTGTTGGTAATAGTGGCAAATTAAAGGCCTTTTTCTGCGCTGCTTCACGCACTGAAAATTCAGGTAAACGAGTAAAGTCCGAATCTTTTAATGAGGCCACTTTTTGGCGTACAGCTTGATTTGCGCCTTCACGCTCACGAGTAAATAATGTTTGGTTAGCTTTATAAGCGGCATTATTTTCAGGATTTGCATCCTTAAATAATTGACCAAGTTCAGCAAGTTCTTGTAGCTTTTCTTGTGCAAAAGCAAAATAAGCACGTTGTTGAATAGTTAATTTGGTCTCATTTTGCAATGTATAAGGAACATGCAGTAATGAGCAAGAAGTATTGATTACAATATTTGCGGCTTTTTGTTTGATTTTACCAAGTAATGCTAAGGTTTTTTGGTAATTGTTTTTCCAGATATTTTTTCCATTTACCACACCAGCAAATAAGACTTTATCGGCAGGGAAACCATTGTTTTCAAGTAAAGCTAATGATTGTTTACCTTCAACAAAATCAAGACCAATACCATCAAAAGGTAAAGCGACAAGTTCTTTATAACAATCACGTACATCACCAAAATAAGTTTGTAAAACAATCTTAGTTTGTCCTTTTATCGATAAAATCGCTTGATAAAGTTCGGTAAATAAAGCGATATCGTCTTTATTTAGGTCAGTGACTAAAATAGGTTCATCAATTTGGATCCACTCAGCACCAAGTGTTGTGAATTTTTGGATGATGTCTTGATAAGCTTTAATAATATCAGCTTTAAAATCAACAAGCTGTTTTTTACCTAAATACTGCGCTAATTTAAAAAAGGTTAATGCACCAATCACAACCGGCTTGGTTTGTACACCTAACGCTTTAGCTTCTTGATATTCGTCAAAAGGTTTAGTGCCTGTTAACTTAATTTGTACTGAATCTTCAATTTCAGGTACTAAATAGTGGTAATTGGTGTTAAACCATTTTTTCATAGCGAGTGCTCGCACATCGCCTTTTTCACCCTGATAACCACGTGCCATCGCAAAATAACGGTCAAGTTCAGGTAAACCTAAATCTTGGTAACGTTTTGGAATAACATTAAGTAAACACGCTGTATCTAACACCGCATCATAGAATGAAAAATCATTAGATGAAATAAAGGCAATTTTTTGAGCCGCTTGTTGTTTTAAATGCTCAGCTCGTAGCGCTTTAGCTTCGTTTAATAATTCAGCTTGTGTTTTATTACCTTTAAAATAGGCTTCTGTTGCAAATTTAAGTTCACGAAGCTTACCAACTCGAGGATATCCAATAACAGCAGTATTCATTTTTATTTCCTTTTTATCGACTTTCTTTAGTGATAAAGAAGATAACAAAAAAAACAGATATTGAATAATTCTAGTTTTTTATTGGTTAATATAGTTTTTAACTATAACCGATAAAATAAAAAATCCCACTATAGTTAAATAGTAGGATTTAGTATTAAGTGATTTAGCTTAAATTATTGACGCCACTCGCCACGAATAGGTCTTGAAAAATGAGCAAGAACGGCAATCATACAAATTTCAATTGAAACGCCCCAATAGATATGACCCAAAATTTCGCTCCAAAGCTCATAGCCATTTAAATTCCATAACCAACCAACAGTACCTTCGGCATCATAAGCAGGATGACGAAATCCAAGTAATGGAATTAAAAAACCATGCATAGAGATAGTAATAATCGTGCCATAAACTGCGCCATACCATAGTCGGATTTTGTTGCAATAATATGCACCAGCCACATAAACAAAGGCAAAAGCAAAACTGAATAACCAGTGATAAAGCGTTACCGCACCAGAAACAGTTGCTGTTTGATAAATATAATCAAGTGAATGAGAATCAATTCCAAGCCAGCCAAGCCATGCATCAATATGTGCAGCTGGAGGCGAAATTTCACCCGGGACACGAGGAGGCATATTAACCTCGGATCCCCACTTAACTAAAGCACTAATAAAACCACCAATGATTGTTGTCCAAATAATGACTTGACGATTTGTTTTATTTCCAAACATACTGGGTTTTCCATAATTATAATAATAGGTGTATAAATTATACTCCTGTGTAATTTGGGATAAAAGAAGAATAAGTGGAGTAAGGTGTAAAAGTTATTGGTGATGAAATGACTTTCTTGCAATTGCACTGCCCAAGTTTTCCGTGCCTTAGTAGACTCTAGAGCTTTTTTATGATTTCCTCCTGAAGCTGAGCTTTTAAACTGAGCTGGGCAAACATCTGTTTAAGTTTACGGTTTTCGGCTTCAAGCTCCTTTAAGCGTTTGATGTCTGAAGTTTCCATTCCGCCGTATTTTTCCCGTCATTTATAGAAAGTTGAATTCTCCATGCCATATTCACGGCAAAGTTCTTTAACGGGAATACCAGCTTCAGCTTCTTTTAAAATAGCTACGATTTGATGTTCAGTCATTTTTCTCATATTTAAATCCTCTTTTACTTTTATCATAGAGAATTTTCTATTTTTTTGCTGTACTATTTTAGGGGATAGTTATAGTTTTATTTAAACGATAGAGAAAAAATGGATAAATTATTTAGATATTGTTTATTGATAGTCACTCAGTTTTTGTTAATATTTTTGCCTGTGCTTGCTGTTTATTCTTTCATTAAGACTCGTAAACAAAATATTAAAACTAGAGATAATTTACAACATATTAGTCAACATTATTTTCTTACTTCTTTGTTTCATCGATGGAATAAAAAGAATTGTATAATGATTCATGCAATATCTTTAGGAGAAGTTGATGCAGCAATTAATTTAATTAATTCATTTGAACCAGAATCAAATGAAAATATTATATTAACAGTAACATCTATTCAGGCTTATAAAAAACTACATAAGAATAAACTGAATTTGAAAATATTATATTTTCCTTTTGATTCATTAATTCATCAAACTTTGTTTCTTAGTCACTTTCATATCAAAAAAGCAATAATTATTGAGCATGATTTTTGGCCAAACTTTCTTGCAGTAATGAATATGCTAAAGCGAGAGGTGATACTTTTAAATGGTCATATTTCAGATAAAACAATACAACGTCTTAGTAACAGGTATTATAGAGAGTTAATGTTTTCGCCAATTAAAAATGCTTATGTACAAACAGATGACCTTAGAACAAAACTGCTACATATAATGCCAGATATTAATGTGTCGGTTGTGCCTAGCTACAAACTTCCCTTAAATATTCGCGTTAATGGTGTTGAAAATATCACTTCCGAAAGGAAAGTAATAGCAATTTCTAATTTTCATCCCAATGAACTTAATACTGTTAATGTTCTTTTATCTAAATTAATTCATCTTGATTATAAAATAATACTTGTGCCCAGACATATTAATTTTTTTGATGATTTTATTCAGGTGATTAAAAAGCAATATAATAATCAAGTAGAGGTTATATCGGAATGTAACGATATTGAAAATATATTGTCAGATATTGTTTTTGTAAAAAGTTATGGGGTTTTGAATCGCATTTATTCTATGTCACACGCATCGATTGTATTTGGTTCTTTTGACTCCTCTTTAAAAGGACATAGTTTATTTGAACCACTTCTTTATGGTGCTATGGTTTATTACGGCCCCCATTTTTCTTCTCAGAAATATATGGATGAACTATTACATTCTTTTATACCAGATATACAACATGACATAAATAGTATTTTTCAGCAGATAGAAAGTCTGACGACTCAAGATAGACTTCGTATTTATAATAGTTTTGTTAAGACCGTAGAACGAGAGGCAGTTATATTAATTAATCATTTTAGGGAGATAGAAAAATGGATAAGAAGCTAGATAATTTAAGTAGTAGTTTGATTTTTGATGCTCATAAACGTTTAGGACTAAGTGTAAGAGTTCTAAGTTATACATTGAATCCTATTGTTAAGAAAAAATATTTAGTAATAGATACAATCTGATGTTCAGTCATTTTTTTCATATTTAAATCCTCTGTGGGTTAATAAAGAGAATTTTCTACTCTTTTACTGTACTATTTTAGGGGATAGTTACACCCAAAACATTTCAAAAAACAAAAACACCAATCCTGTATTTATTTACAGTATTTTTACTGCTATACTGCCAATATTATAACTAGCCTTATGTATTAATTTATTATGATAACTCAACTAACTATTAATAATTTTGCTATTGTAGATCAACTTCTTGTCGACTTTACTACTGGGATGACCGCTATTACGGGGGAAACAGGAGCAGGGAAGTCGATTGCTATTGATGCATTGGGATTATGTTTAGGAAATCGTTCTGATGCTTCATCTATTCGGCATGGGGCTGATCGTGTTGATATTTCGGCTTGTTTTGTGCTTGATGATACGCCAGCGGCTTTTGCTTGGTTACGCGAAAACCAACTTGATGAGGGCAATGAGTGCATTTTGCGCCGAGTGATTAATCAAGATGGGCGTTCTAAAGCGTTTATTAATGGTCGAGCTGTTCCTATTTCGCAATTAAAAGATTTGGGGCAAATGTTGATTCAAGTTCATGGGCAACATGAGCATCAACGCCTGTTACGCAGTGATTATCAGCAGTTGTTGTTAAATCATTATATGAATGAATCAACACTACTTGCTCAAATGCATCAAGCCTATAAGCAATGGAAAGAGGCAACACGGGCTTACCAACAATACGAAACAACAAGGCAAGAGCGTGATGCGCATATGCAGCTTTTGCAATATCAATTAAAAGAACTAAATGAATTTTCGCCCATTGAAGGGGAGTTTCAACAAATTGATGAAGAGTACAAACGGTTATCTAATAGCGAACAGTTAATTAATCTAAGCCAGCAATCTGTCATGTTGTTAGACGAGGTAGACGACTATAACGTTAGTAATTTACTAAGCAGTGTGAAAAATAGTGTTCAAGAACTAACCTCGCTCGATCCTACGTTAAATAATGTTTATAACATGTTGGAAGAGGCATCTATTCAAATTAAAGAAGCAAGCGATGAGCTTCGTCATTATAGCGAACGTTTAGAGCTTGATCCTGCTCGAGTTATGCAACTAGAACAGCGGTTATCTAAACAAATTGCTTTGGCGCGTAAACATCATGTCTCGCCCGAAGAATTGCCAGATTTACATCAAACTTTGTTAGCTGAATTTAAACAAATTAATCAGCAAGATGAACAAAGTGAACAACTTAAAAATGATATTACTAAATACCATCAAATCGCTGTTGAAATTGCTACAAAATTGCATCAAAAAAGGTTAACGATAAGCAAAACATTAGCTAAAAAAGTAACCACTATTATGCATGAATTATCTATGCCTAATGGACAATTTAGTATCGATATTTCTTTTGACGAAAATCGATTAAATGAAGATGGTGCTGATCAAGTCACTTTTTTAGTTAGTACTAATGTAGGACAAAGTCCCCAACCTCTGGCTAAAGTTGCTTCAGGCGGTGAGTTGTCGCGTATTGCTTTGGCAATTCAGGTGTTAACTGCTCAAAAAATGGATACGCCAGCTCTAATCTTTGATGAAATCGATGTTGGGATCAGCGGTCCAACCGCCGCAAAAGTGGGGCAACTATTAAGGCAGCTTGGACAATCAACTCAAGTAATTACCGTTACTCATTTACCACAAGTTGCAGGACAAGCTAACCAACACTATTTTGTTAGTAAACAAACTAATGGTAAAAAAACCACTACAGATATGCAAAAATTAAACGAAAATGGGCGATTAAACGAGTTAGCGAGATTATTAGGCGGCGATAAAATTACAGACGCAACATTAGCCAATGCGAAAGAGCTACTTATTATCTAACTTAATTGTGGTAATATAACGCTTTCATTTTGGTAGGAAGGAAGCTGGCTTATGAGTCTAACAGGTAAACGTATCTTATTAGGAATTACTGGCGGCATTGCTGCTTATAAATGCCCTGATCTGGTTCGTCATTTAAAAAAATGTGGCGCACAAGTGCGTGTTGTTTTGACTGATTCTGCTAGCCATTTTGTCACTAAAATGACGCTTCAAGCTGTTTCTGGCAATCAGGTTTCTAGCGATCTCTTTGATCCATCGGCCGAGCTTTCTATGAGTCATATTGAACTTGCCAAATGGGCTGATTTAGTATTAATTGCGCCTGCAACCGCCAATATTATTGCTAAAATGGCAAATGGTATTGCCGATGATTTGTTATCAACAATTTGTTTAGCAACATCTTCGCCAATTGCCATTGCTCCGGCGATGAATCAACAAATGTATAAAGCCGCCGCAACTCAACATAATTTATCTGTATTAGCGTCAAGAAATACCTTAATTTTAGGTCCAGACAGTGGTTTTCAAGCCTGCGGTGATGTTGGACCTGGACGTATGCTTGAGCCGCTCACTATTGTTGAAGAAATAACCCACTATTTTAAATCAACCTCAGTGCTTTCAGATATATCAATTACCATTACGGCAGGACCAACAATCGAAGAAATCGATCCAGTTCGTTATATTAGTAATTACAGTTCAGGAAAAATGGGATTTGCAATTGCAAACGCCGCTGCTCAAATGGGTGCCAATGTCACATTAATTAGTGGACCAGTTCATTTACATACGCCGAATAATGTCAACCGAATTGACGTTAAAAGCGCTAAACAGATGTACGATGAAGCAATGAATCACGCTAAAAAATCAAATATTTTTATTTCTTGTGCCGCTGTTGCCGACTATCATGCTAAAACAATTGCGACACAAAAAATTAAAAAAACGGGCGATAACGATGAACTTGTGATTGAATTAGTTAAAAATCCCGATATTGTAGCTAGTGTCGCAGCACTAAAAACACATCGTCCTTTTGTGGTAGGGTTTGCCGCTGAAACTAATGATGTTAAAACTTATGCACTAAAAAAATTAACCGCAAAAAATTTAGATTTAATTTGTGCTAATGATGTTTCTGATAAAACCATTGGCTTTAATTCCGATCAAAATGCATTAACACTGTATTGGCAAAATGGTGAGCAAACGTTACCATTAAGCAGTAAAAACCAATTAGCAACACAGTTACTTCAAACTGTTATAACACGATATAAAGCGAGTCATGATGAAAAGAAAAATTGATATAAAAGTATTAGACAAACGTTTAGGTAACGAATTTCCTCTGCCTACTTATGCAACTGAAGGATCTGCTGGCATTGATTTAAGAGCAATGTTTGATAAAACAACCGAAATAAAACCAGGAGAAACTATCCTAACCCCGACTGGTTTATCAATGCATATTGCTGATCCTAGTTTAGCGGCATTAGTGTTACCACGTTCAGGGCTTGGTTCAAAAAATGGTATTGTGCTTGGTAATTTGGTTGGTTTGATTGATTCGGATTATCAAGGACAACTATTTGTTCCTGTTTGGAATCGAAGCCAAACTCCTTTTGTGATTGAAGCAGGCGATCGAATTGCCCAACTAATCATTGTTCCGGTTGTACAAGCCGAATTTAACATTGTTGATGAATTTGTTGAATCAGCACGAGGCGAAGGTGGTTTTGGACATTCGGGTAAAAAATGATCGTGAGTAGCAAAAATAGAAATCGCAAAGAAGATATCTTACAAGCATTGGCAAAAATGCTTGAATCGAATGAAGGCACTCAAAGAATAACTACAGCTAAATTAGCTGCAACAGTAGGTGTTTCTGAAGCAGCTTTATATCGACATTTTCCAAGTAAAACAAAAATGTTTGAAAGTTTAATTGTCTATATTGAAGATATTTTGTTATCCCGTATAAATGTGATCATGCATGAAGAGCCAAATACATTTACTCGGTTACAACTTATTCTTGCTTTGATATTAGGATTTTCTGAAAAGAACCCAGGATTAACCAGAATTATGACTGGGCACGCATTAATGTTTGAGCAAGATCAGTTACAAGAACGTATTAGCCAGCTATTTGAACGAATTGAAACTCAAATTAAACAAGTTTTACGCGAGCGAAAAATTCGTGAAGGTGTTGCCTTCATAACTGATGAACGTATTTTATCTAGCCAATTATTAGCTTTTTGCGAGGGAATGATGGCACGTTATTCTCGTTCAGGTTTTAAATATCTACCAACAACTAATTTTGATACACGTTGGTCTTTATTAATCAAACAACTTGTTTAGCCAATTGTGAATTAAAATACTTTAAAAAAAATTTCTATTACCCATTACTGAGGATAATAATATGAATTTTGAAGGTTTTTTAAATTATACCCTTTCATTTATTGAAAAATATGATGGGGTTGTATTTAGCTATATTGCTCATTTTTGCTTTGCCATTGTTATTTTTGTGATTGGTAGAACTATCGCTAGATTTATTAGCAACCAATTAAAAAGAATATTATCAAATCGACACGTTGATCCAACTGTTGTTAAATTTGTCAGTGCATTAGCATACTATGCGACTATTGTAATGACATTGGTTGCTGTTTTAGGTCAATTAGGAGTACAAACAGCATCTATTGTTGCAGTGATTGGTGCGGCTGGCTTAGCTGTTGGTTTAGCGTTACAAGGTTCACTATCTAACTTTGCGGCTGGAGTGATTTTAATTATTTTTCGCCCATTTAAAGTTGGTGAAACGGTAATAATCAATAGTCAGCAAGGTATTATTGATTCTATACAAATTTTCTCAACATCTATTGTTACACCAACCAACGAACTAGTTATAATTCCTAACAGCCAAGTAGTAAGTGCTAATATTATCAACTATACTCGCTTACCAGAAAGACGTTTAGATTTGGTGGTTAATGTTGGTTATGATTCAGATATTCAAAAAGTCTATCAAGTATTAAAGCAAGCAGTTGATAAAACTAATAATATATTAACATCCAAAGAGCCTACCATTCGATTAGATGTTTTAGATGCGTCCTCGATGAATTTTAATGTGTTAGTTTGGACATTAAACGAAAATTATGGCGCGGTAAAAGGTGAGCTGCTTGAAAATATCAAAAATGGATTAACTGAAAATAATATTAATATTCCATACCCAACAATGGATGTAAATCTTAACAATAAGTAGCCAATCAATTATTAAAAACTCCGTCTGTGTTTATCAACGGAGTTTTTTATTATCTAATAACAATTAAATATCTTGATCCATATTTAATGCTGGTTTTTCGCAATCAGGGCAACCCACCACTTTGGCTGGTACACCTGCAACGGTTGTATGCTGAGGTACGGGATCTAACACAACAGAGCCAGCTCCAATTTTAGCACCTTTACCTATTTCAATATTACCTAAAATCGTTGAATGAGCTCCAATCATCACCCCTTCACGAATTTTTGGATGGCGATCACCATTTTCTTTACCCGTTCCGCCTAATGTAACCGATTGTAAAATAGAAACATCATTTTCAATTACCACCGTTTCTCCAATCACAATACCTGTTGCGTGATCAAACATTACTCCACAGCCAATTTTTGCCGCAGGGTGAATATCAACACCAAATACAATCGCAATTTGGCTTTGTAAAAAAATAGCCAATGACTTACGATTTTGCTTCCAAAGCCAATGTGCAATTCGATAAGCTTGCAAGGATAAAAATCCTTTGTAATAAAGAAGTGGTGTTGAATAGTAATTAGTGGCTGGATCGCGAATATAAACAGCCATGATATCGCATATAGCTGACTGAATAATATTTTGGTCCGCTTGATAAGCCTGACGGGCAATTTCACGAATTTCAATAGCGGGCATAACCTGAGAAACAAGCTTATTAGCTAAAATATAGCTTAAAGCACTCCCCAGATCTTCATGATTGAGTAATGTTGCATGGAAATAACTAGCTAACATCGGCTCGCTTTCAACTAACTCAGAGGCTTCTTGTCGAATGGTTTTCCATAACATCTCGGGTTTAACAACTACTTTTACATCGTTCACTACAAGTCCCTATACATATTATCTAAATTGCTAATATTGTTTCGCAAACTTTCCTTAGAAGCAAGGATTGTATTGATTTAACATCAATATGGAAACAATATGTTTCCATATTTATAATTATAAGGGCTAATTTAAAATTATTGTTGTTTTGCTTTTTTCTCGTCACTTAAAGTAAATATAGCTATTATTGAAGTAATCAAAACAACACCTGCAAGCACATAAAATGTTGTCGCATATCCTGTATTATCAAATAATTTACCCACAAACCATGACAACACAATAACGCCAAGATTTGATGAAATATTAAAACCAACTAAATAAAGTGTAGCAGATAACCGAGCATCAAAATTACCTACAATATATTTAAACATCGCCAAAATAAATAATGGAATTTCAATTGCATGAAATAACTTAACGAATGATATCAGATAAATATTATCTAACGTTGCAGATAATGCAATTCGGCAAATCATAACTAATGCAGCAACTAATAGCGATTTTTTAGCTCCCATTTTGTTAATAAAATAAGGAGCAATAATCATACAAGTTGCTTCTAAAAAGACTTGGAAGGAATTTAAATAACCGTAAACTTGATAGCCATCTTCTGGTTTTTCAAAAAAACCAGTATAAAAATTAGGAAATAACTGCTGATCATAGATAGTATAAAAACTATAAGTACCAATAACAAACAACACAAACAACCAAAATTTTTGCAAACCAAACAGCGATAAGATTTCGCCCATTGTTGGTATAGTCGTTGTTTTTTCTACTAAAGCAGTATCGTTATTTTCAGTTGGTGATGCTTGATATTGTTTTGGCTTAAATATCATATTAATGGTGAAAAAGATAACCGCAACACCCGACGCCATCCAAAAGTTAATATGAGGATCAATGCCGAATAAAATACCCGCAACAAACGTTGCAGCAGCATAACCAAATGATCCCCAAAAACGAGCAGGACCAAATTCAAATCCAAATAATCGACTAATACGTTCAATAAAAGAATCAATCAAAGCACTGCCCGAAATAAAGCTGGCACTTAACACTGGTGCACCGATACAAACACCCCAAATAAAATCATTTTTTAATAAAGGCTCATACACATAAATTAAAAAAGGGCCAATAAGAACCATAATAATACTTTGGAAGGTCACTACAGCTTTACCTATTTGTAATTTATCTTGGATAATGCCATAGAAAATCATGAAAAACATAGCTGCGGCAGAATTAGCCGCATAAACAATACCTAACTGCTCACCTGATAAGTCAATTTTACTTTTTAGCCAAATTGCGTAAAAAGACCACCACAGCGACCACGCAGCATAAAAAGTAATAAGGTAACCAGACGAGAACCAATAGTTTCTATTTTTTATCATATTCATGTTTATTACTCTTATATTGTTGAAAATCGATGAAGTTTAACGTTAACATTATTGTCATATTTGATACTAAATAGATAGAACCAATTGTCATAAATGTTACTTACCTCACACTTTTTATCATTTCTATTTGTGGTATCATCATGCATAGTAATGGCTGATAATAATTTTTATCTTGTTAAACAAAAGGATTTAACTATGGCTTCACTTAAGGATGTTGCAAAGCTAGCATCTGTTTCATTGATGACGGTTTCACGCGCAATAAATAACCCTGAAAAATTAAATAAAGAAACTTACAAGCGCGTTAAACAAGCTATTGAGCACCTTAATTACGTACCTGACTTATCGGCAAGGAAGATTCGTGGTGATAATTCAGGACCAAGAGCAATTGGTGTTTTGGCATTAGAAACAGCAATGACGCCATTTTCGGTAGAATTACTACAAGCCATAGAAAAGACTGCACAAGATCATGGCTGGAATACCTTTATCGTTAATTTATTTGATGATAAAGATCCCGATCATGCAATAAACACCCTGCTATCATATCGCCCTAACGGTATTATCTATACCACAATGGGATTAAGAAAAGTTGAACTTCCTGAAAAGTTATTAGATAAAAATGTTGTATTAGCCAACTGTATAAGTGATTCAAAACAACTAGCTTGCTATATTCCAAATGACTATTTGGGTCAATATCAAGCCATGCAACAAGTAATAAAGAAAGGCTATAAAAAACCATTATGCATCTATTTATCAGAAACCACATTAGCAGGAAAAACTAGACGTAAAGCTGTTGAGCAAGCATGGTTAGATGCGGGTTACAATTTAAATAAGATTACTAGTTACCATACCTCAACTTTATCAGATGACCTTGCACAAGAATATATGATGACGGTTGATATACTCAAACAGCATTGTAATAAAAAACCCGATTTTGATGTATTAATTTGTGGTAATGATCGAATAGCTTTTGTTGCTTATCAATATTTACTCGGTCAAGGACTTCATATTCCTTCTGATGTGGCTGTATTAGGTTACGATAACATGGTAGGTACTGGTGAACTATTTTATCCACCACTGACAACAGTGCAATTGCCTCATTATGAGATTGGAGAACAAGCAGCTTTACATATAATTAATAACAAAAACCAAAAACAGATAATACAGGTAGCATCACCTTATTTAGAAAGGAATTCATTATAGCTTACTTAAATTGACCGCCAAATGGCGATCAATTCAATCATCAATTACGCATAAATAGATTTTAACTGCCAGCTATCTACTTTGGTTATTTTGGCGCTACCATTTTCAGCAAATAAATTAACTACTCGTTCTGCTGGTAATTTTGGATAGATACGGCTTGAAAGGCTATATAAATCACCATTAACAAATACTTCTACAGATGAAGCATCAACATACACATGTAAAGTTAATTTTTGGCTCTCTGGTAATGGTACGCTACGATAACCAGTTAATTCAAGACCGGATAAACTACGATCAAGAACAATACGATTAGATTGTAAATCAACATATAGTAATGTTGCTTGTTTACCATTTTCAGTGGCAGCAAGTTGCAAACCAAAACGCTCAGCATCACTTTCTTTTAGATCAAACTCAACACAAAGTTCACAACAAATTGACTCAATATTGGTATTTTTAAGTTCACTATTGAGCGTTATTTCACCAAATGATTTTGGCTTTTCGCGCAATGCTTCAAGTTCTTTTACTGGGCGATTTCTGACTTTATTATATTGATCTAAAATCAGTTCACGAGGAAGTGTAAATGCGCCTGCCCATTTATCTTTTTTGCTTGGCATGGCTGACTGCCACATATCCATCCAAGCAAAAATAATACGACGTCCATCAGCGGCAAGAAATGATTGCGGTGCATAAAAATCGTGTCCAAAATCCATTTCTTGAAAAGGTCTAACTATTGAAAATTGCTGCCCAGGTTGCCAATTACCTACTATATAGCCTGATTGGAATTGATTACGATACTGATAACCTTTTGCTTTCAACCCTTGTGGTGAAAACATCAAAACCCATTTATCACCAAGTGGAAAAAAGTCAGGGCATTCAAGCATATAAACATCAGGATCGATATCACTCACTACAACATGATCCAATTGCCACTCATTTAAATCATCAGATCTAAATAGTAAAACTTGACCAACATTATTTGGCGTTCTTTGACCAACAACCATCCACCATTTACCATCTTGTTGCCACACTTTAGGATCGCGAAAGTGCATTACTCCGTCTTGGGGTATAAGTACTGTGCCTTGCTTTTCAAAATGAATGCCATCTTTACTAGTTGCAAGACATTGGCTTTGTCGAATCTGTTCATCATAACCTTGGCCACTCAACCAAATATGACCAGTATAAATTAAGCATAACTCACCATTGTTATCTACGGCCGATCCAGAAAAACAGCCTGACTTATCAAATTCTTGATCGGGAGCAATAGCTATTGGCAACCTTCGCCATGTGACTAAATCATCACTAACAACATGTCCCCAATGCATTGGTCCCCAATTTTCATCATAAGGATGATGCTGATAAAAGGCATGATATTGACCTTTAAAGTAAATCAAACCGTTAGGATCATTCATCCAACCAGCTGGTGGAGCTAAATGAAAATGTGGATAATATTGTTTATTCATTACTTTTTCTAAATTTTTAACAGCTAGATTGGCTTTATCAATAGCAGTAGACATAAAAACCCCTTTTTTATCCAATATTAGATACCTTTATTTAATAGTATCTTAATTTAATTGTTAACGTTAACTGTTAATGAAATTAGCGATAAAATATGTGATGATAGTCACATATTTTTAACGTTAACAATGAATTTTTTGTCAAATGATTTAGTCTATGACGGACTTTTAAAAAATGACTATTATAAATTCAACAACAGATTAACTATTAATGACTTTACTAAAAAGTAAAAAGATGACATATTTCAAAAAACTCAAGTAATCTGTCTCTATACTAGATTACCGCAGTAACTGACTATAATCGAGTTAAAAAATGAATAATACTAAAGTTTGGTCCCTTGGGGATGCCGTTATTGATTTATTGCCATTTGGTGATATGAATTATAAAGCATGTGCTGGTGGCGCACCTGCAAATGTTGCAATTGGTATTGCAAAATTAGGACTGCCTTCAGCGTTTATTGGTCGTGTTGGTAATGACCCTTTTGGTGATTTTATGGAAACCACATTCCGCCAATATAACGTTGATTGCCAAAGCCTTGAAAAAGATGAACATCATCGAACAAGTACTGTGGTTGTTGATTTAGGAAAAAACGGTGAACGTAGTTTTACTTTTTTGGTTTCACCTTCAGCAGATCAATTTTTATCTCAGCAAGCAATCCCTAATTTTAACCAAGATATTTTACACTTTTGCTCTTTGGCGCTAGTTGGCCACACCTGCCGTCAAACACTTAAAACTGCGATTGAACAGCTTACCGCTAAAAATGGCCTAATCAGCTTTGATGTTAACTTGCGCGAACAGATGTGGGCCAATAAAGACGAAATGCG
Organism: Gilliamella sp. BG2; assembly: GCF_046635645.1. Taxonomy (NCBI): domain Bacteria; kingdom Pseudomonadati; phylum Pseudomonadota; class Gammaproteobacteria; order Orbales; family Orbaceae; genus Gilliamella; species Gilliamella sp. BG2. The sequence goes on along the minus strand of NZ_JBIDFF010000001.1, from coordinate 170,833 downwards.
TACCACCATTACCCAATTTTGTCATGATGCTGATATCCTCAAACTATCAGACGAAGAACTATTTTGGTTAACTCAAAGCAATGATTGGAGTGAAGCATTAAATAAACTACAACAACACTATGAAGCACCATTAAAATTAATTACCAAAGGTAAAGATGGCAGCATTGTATTATGGCAAGGTAAAACATTTTCGTTTGATTCGTACCATGTAAATAGTGTTGATACAACTGGTGCAGGTGATGCTTTTGTCGCAGGATTACTCAGCAGTATTGCATCATCAGGCATGCCTGATGATAAACTGATGTTAGAAAGCATGATGACCATTGCCAGTGCTTGTGGAGCCTTAGCTACAACCAAAAAAGGCGCATTAACTGCACTACCTGATAGTACATTTTTACAATCATTTATTAGCGATAATCCAACATTAACAGCAAAACAAATAGCATACTAAAAATAGTAAAAACTTACTAATAGGGCAGCAAGATTGAACACAATAGTTTCAAAATATAATTATGATTGACTGCCCTTTACCACTCAATAACTTAACTATTTAGTTAAATTACTGTTTATAAAATAAAATAGCATTTAACACCGACTGCATTGTGATCTTGCCCATTGATCTATCATAAAAACATCATCAATTGTCGATGGCTCAGGGAAAGCCAATTGATCTAATACTTTTGATACATTTTTAGCAATATCCATAAAACCAATTTTATGTTGCAAAAATGCTTCAACCGCAACTTCATTGGCGGCATTGAGCGCCGTGGTAGCCGCTTGGCCTTGATTAAAGGCATCGATTGCCAATTTTAAACATGGATAACGGTCAAAGTCAGGTTGTTTAAATGTTAACGACGAAATTTGCGTAAAATCTAAAGGTGGTACGCTTGAAGGAATACGATCGGGGTAAGACATGGCATAAGCAATTGGCGTGCACATATCAGGCACACCAAGTTCAGCCACCACACTGCCATCTTGATAACGTACCATTGAATGGATAATTGATTGCGGATGAATAATAATTTCCATTTCGTCGGCACTGGCATTAAATAGCCAACGAGCTTCAATATATTCCAGCCCTTTATTCATCATCGTTGCCGAATCGACAGATATTTTTTTACCCATCGACCAATTAGGGTGAGCAACCGCTTGCTCGGGGGTGACATGTACCAGTTTAGCTAAATCCCAATCGCGAAATGGTCCGCCAGAACCTGTTAACACGATTTTAGTAATACCATGCTCAGCAAGGTTAGCAAAACCTAAATCATGCTGTACCGCCGTTGGTAAACTTTGAAAAATAGCGTTATGTTCGCTATCTACCGGCAACAACTCAGCGCCATACTCTTTAACCGCTTGCATAAATAAATGCCCACAGGTTACTAGCGATTCTTTATTGGCCAACAAAATACGCTTACCTTTCTTAATCGCAGCAAGCGTTGGTTTTAATCCTGCCGCCCCCACAATAGCCGCCATCACTTGATCGACCTCGGGCAACTGCGCTAAGTCGCAAATGGCTTGTTCACCACTTAACACATCAATATCCAATTTTAGATTGGCAAGATTTGCTCTTAATGCCGTCTCAGCTTGCGCTGTTGCCATGGCAACGTATTTAGGCTTAAAAGCCAGACATTGCTCAGTCATTTTGGCAACGTTATTACCTCCTACTAAAGCATAAGCTTTAAATAGATGTGGATTTTGAGCAATAACCGCTAGCGTACTGCAACCAATTGAACCTGTCGAACCTAAAATTGTGATATTTTTCATATTAATACATTAAATCTATATTATGGTTAGCTAAAAAATTAATAAATTCCTTGGTTGGCACTTTATCTGTAATAATTTGATTAAACAGAGTTAACTCACCAATAAAAGCCGGTTTAACTTGATTAAATTTAGTATGATCGGCAATCAAAATACTTTGACCTGATTTTTTTATAGCCTGCAATTTCATATCAACTTCATCAAAATGATAACAAGTTGCACCTTGTTCAATATCAACCCCTGCGGCCGAAATAAACGCTTTATTTGGGCAAATCGAATTTAATTCACTATGCTGTCCAATAGTGCTAAAAATCGCATTATTAGCCTGATAATGACCACCACATAAAATTGTCTTACAATTAGATTTATTTTGTAATGCTAAAAATGCGTTTAATGAATAACAGATAGCAGTAAAAGTTATTTCATCATTAATGGCATCAATAATAAAAGGAATAGTGGTACCACAATCAAAAAAAACGGTATCGTTTTCTACAATGTATTTACTAGCTATATTGGCAATATATTGCTTTTCATAAACCTGTTTATCTTGTTGGTCTGACAAAAAATACGGGGTAATTTGATGACGAGCATCACTAACAACATAGCCACCTAAAACACTTAGGGAACAACCAACATTGCTCAAATCTCGGCGAATAGTCATTTCTGAAACAGCCAACAACTTAGCGGCTTGTTTTAAATGAATCTTATCTGTTTTTTTTAAAAGTTGAATAAGATCATTCACTCTTTTTTGTGATTGTGTTTCCATGCTGATCCCATAAATCAATAATAACAAGCTACATAAGTAGCTTATTAATTGATATCATTGATTAATAATCACTGGTCGAAGTTGCATCGCCAGAAACAATCGCAATACCAGCACTAGCCCCTAAACGCGAAGCCCCCGCTTGAACCATTTTTTCAGCCGTTTGACGATCACGAATACCACCCGATGCCTTAACGCCCATCTCATTGCCAACGGTATCACGCATCAACTTAACATCCTCAACCGTTGCGCCAGATACACTAAACCCAGTCGAGGTTTTAACAAAAGCAACACCGATTTGCTTACAGATTTCACAGACTTTAACAATTTCGTCTTTAGTTAATAAACAAGTTTCTAAAATCACTTTTAATGGCACAGCACCACAAGCATTAAATACCGCCTCAATATCTTGTTTAACCGCATCCCAATCATTGCTTTTTAACCAACCCACATTGATGACCATATCGATTTCTTGCGCACCTGCTTTAACCGCCATTTCGGTTTCAAAGGCTTTAGCGCTAGTTAGCATTGCACCTAAAGGAAAGCCAACGACTGAACACACTTTTACATCGCTACCTTTCAGTAAACTAGCCACTAAAGGAACATAGCCTGAATTTACACAAACTGAATAAAAATGATATTGTTTAGCTTCTTCACAGAGTTTAGTTATTTGGTCTTTTGTTGCGTTCATCGCAAGTAAAGTATGATCGATATACTTTGCATAACTCATAACGAGATCCTTAAAATGTCTTTGTAATAATGTTTAATTAAATATTGTTAGTCTGTAAATAAATAGGGATGTTATAAAAATAACAAATATAGCCAAGCACTGTTATTTTTATAACATTATGGCGTAATTGATTGAAATAGTACAGATAAAAATCTGTGTTTAAATTTTAGTTTTTCGTGAAAGAAATAACATTTATATCAATACTTTACCAAACATTATTATTTGGCGTGCTAATTTCGCTTAGGTGACGGCACATCCTGATGAAGGAAAAGAGTTAATGGAATTTAATTCTTCTATTTTTCATTTTTTTTATAATACTCTGTTTTATGAGCCGAGTGTGTTTTATCACAAGATAAAAACGATCGAAACTCAGCACATCCAAAAAAAATCAAGTATCTTAATAAATCTTTACAAAATTTTTAGTTAAAAATGTAGCCAAATTTTTTTTAAACATTATAATTTTAAAAATTAAAATTAATTCAGCTATATTTTATAGATTATAGATCGTTAAAAAAATAAAATAAAACAATATATTACTTTACAAAAGGGATGTTATGCAGTATACTTATCAACACCAGACACCAGACACCAGCACTGGCAAACCTATGTCTTAAATTTATTAAATAACCACGCTAGACGAGTTTTTACACTTACTTCATTTTTAGCATCGAAATTATCCATACAATTATCTACAAAAAAAACGTTGGTATTAGTGCCATTGTTGTTATTGCCGTATTCGCCTAATTTGCAGGCATTAACTGCGCATACTAGTAATGTTATAGAAGGTAGTGCACCATATTTAACATTTGATGGTGGTAAAACTAAAGCGATCACAACCGATGATTTATTGAATATCACTCTATTGGATGGAACAATAGTTACTCCATCAACCAATACATCAAGCGTAACAAATCCAATAACTTTACCTAAAGGAAGTACTTTAAGTGATATTCACATGTTGATTCCCTCATCAGTTGATTCAGTCAGTTTAAATGATATAGTGAACACTTATCATTATTGGGGCGATGATGATGGTGATGGTCAGGGAATAAATGGCGTAACCGCAAAAGGAAATCTATCTGCTTATTTTTCCGATAAAAATGGTAATGCTGTTAGTCGTAATGATATTTTAGATATTTGTAAAGCACCTTATAAGGTGATATTAAGTAGTACAGAGGGGTCTTTAAAAACACAGTACGGTGTACCAGATACAAATTATTTCCACCGTCAATCGGTGGAGTACTACATCAGCCCAAATTTACCTCCTAAAATCTGTCATGTAAGACCAAATCTAACCTATGGTGCAGGTGATTACGCTGGTCCAGCTAATATTTGGAATCCAACTAAAGGATTTCTAGTTCAATCAACTAATCCAACATTTTACGAATTAAATTTTCCGACAACAGGTGCAGATGGTTTGTACTTTGATTTAGACATAGGTGGAGGTAGTCAGTTGACTTGGACTCCTGTTACACATGGGGGAATAACAGCTACTGTGACAAGGACGTTACCAAATGCAGGCGATAATTGGATATCCAATCATTCAGTAGAGGTAATGCGCGTTACGCTAACGGGTCCTAGGGCAAGTGATAACCAAAAAAGCTCAGATTCACCAAGTCCAATTAGCAAGCCAACCTTGCCTCAAACATTCGAGTTAGTGGGTAGAGATAGTCAAGGTAGTGTGGTTGTCAAGTATGGGTTTGTGTTGAAGCAATGGTTCGTTAATCGTGGATTTCGAGCGACTGACGCTTCTAAACAAGCTTCTTGGTGTAGCCATTTAGGTTATCGTTTTCCACAGGTAAGGGATTTAACTAATGCGGTTTGTTCCGGTAAGTGGTCAGGTCACTGGTGTCAAGGTTCTGTCGGTGCCATCCCATCATCATCTGGTAATCATTACCAGCGTCGAATTGGCGTAGGCTTTTTTACTGAGTGGGGAGATATGAGCCGTTATACCAACGCAGATTTTGCTAGTCGCAACTACTGGACAAGTGATACTGGAAATAATTACTTATTCGGTGTTGACTCGGACGACGGTGATGTGCTCGGTGAGAGAGCTAGTAGGAATGGACTTTGTGCTGCTAATTAGCCTTTCGGATTTAGTCCTTGACTGCTGGGGGGAATTATATTCTCAATAGCAGACAATCTATTAAAAAAAGTAAACTTTAATGGTTGTTTTTATTCGGTATAGTTTCGGACGTTTTGAGCTTTTGCTTTAAATAGTTTTAGTAGCAATGTATGAGCTAAGAAGATAGAGCGATTTTCTTAGCAATTTTTGGCTTTAGCTGGGATAAAATGGTCTCTTTGCTATCCTGTTGCAGTTGTCAGCAATTTGTAAGAGTGGTAAATAATCCAAAAAACATCGTAATAAAAACATAAAGCAAACTATAAGTATTTGATTTTACAAAAACAATAAATTTAAAAAACTTTAATAAAATCAATACTCTACCTGAACGATTTTATGGGGGAATATCAACTTTCATAATATCGAAAAGCTAGGCAAACGAGTCGTTACCTAGACCGTCATTTAGTCTGTAATACATTAAAGCAAGCTTTGTTTCGGCGCTACTTTCTTAAAAATATGCTCGTTCGCAGTGACCGAGGATGCTAGCCAATAAAGCACTATTTAAATATATTGAAATCTATTATTATTGTATGCGTGGTTGTTCAGCCAAGAACTAGGTATTGCTAGAACAATATGAACAACAATATTATCAAAATAAAAAAATGATAGAGGGGGCTATGTATAATATTTTGGTAAGGATCGTGTTAATTCTTTTTATGGTGATGTGACATAATCAGCAAATATTTAGCGATTTAAAAAGATAGAAAACGAAAGTTTAAACTATTTATTAGCTTTGATATTATGGTTAATATTTAGAACTTTGACACCATATTAAATATGATGTCAACAAATGAGAAGATGAAAATATTAGGTTGGTGTATCGACATCATCCCAATCAGCATTTTCAAAATTGGTTAACCAATTTAAAGCATAATGACGCTCTTGAATAACATCACTTATAATCGATGCGGGAGGTTGCTTATCTTTCATTCGAAAATCTGTGGTTATCCAATGTAAGCGGTAGTGTAAATCTAAAGCATCCAACAATTCACTAACTGGTCTTAAGGCCACGGTTGAAAAATCTTGTCCACTATGTTGCATTCCTTGGTCAACTAACGATGAAACATCGCAGATAGTATCAGCAAAAGGGAGCTCAGATTGCCAATTGATAGCCCATTGTAAAGGTAATAATGCTTCGTATTTCCAAGACATATCTATCACATCTTGCTCTGTCGGCTGCCCGCTATAAATAAAGTCACGCTCATTATTTGATAAAGCCTCAAACCCCATTGGACAACGTTCTTTAAATTCCATCGGATTAATTGGATCATTTTCTCTAAAACTTTCAGCCTGAATACCTGTTAACATTATTGCTAAGGCTCGTTTAGCTACTTCGTCAGGTGTTCTAAGTATTACTTCCGATTCGGCAATAACCGGTGGTAAATGTGTAGGTGTATGCAACCCCAATTTGGCTAAATACTGTTCAGTTTTTGTTTTTCGCTTTAATGCTTCTAGTGGATAAGGGACGATTACATCTAAATCAATGTTACCATCAGGATCTTGTAATACATCTCCGTCAGGATTCCGAATAGTTCCATCAGGCATAAATATAATTGCATTCGCCTGCCAGCCCCAAGTGGTAAATTCATTGAAATTATCTTCTTCAATCTCAAAGGTAAATTGATGTTTAACTCGTTGGATATGGCGATACAAAGCATAACGGCGTGAATTCATCTGCCCATCTCCTGCTTGCATGACATAACCGATAAAACCATCAAGGTGTTTCGTCAACTCAGAATCATCCAATCCGCGATGGTATAGACGCTCGCAGGGAAAATTAATGGCTGGTGGATGAGTGACTGTAGAATAAGCATTTATCAATATTGGCATTTCAAATATTCCTAGTTTAGATTTGGTATTTTTATTATTATAAATAGTGGCTGTTTTTTAATCTAATTCTATAATAGATCATGGTAGTTTTCTATATTTTTTAAATGCTATACTCCGTTTTGTGATGTTTGTTATTCTGTTGAATAAATGATTTTATCTGGTGCATCGCTGAACAAGATATATTTTATTTTTCAATGTATACGTTTATTCCTTACTTTGTAAATACCATACTGTCATTTCCATTCTTGATTTAAAATTAAGTTTTTTGAATATACTTTTGATATGTACTTTGACTGTGCTTTCAACGATACCTAAATCTTTTGCAATTAGCTTATTTGGTAGTCCTTGTACTAATAAATTAAAAATTTCATTTTCTCTTGGTGTCAATAAACTGACATCATGCATTTGTTTTGTAGTTAGTTGTTCGTTATTACGCATATAATTGAGGATAATATGTGAAATAGCATTATCCATAATTAGCTTTCCAATCGAGATTTCTTGTAGTGATTTTAGAAAATCTTCAGGCTCCATATCTTTTAATAAATAGCCATCAGCACCTGTTTTTAGTGCGGTGATTATATCTTCTTTTGCATCTGATACTGTAAACATAATAATGCGACTCGATATTTTTTTTTCACGCAGGTAGCGTAATATTTCTAATCCATTAACATCTTGCATATTGATATCAAGTAGAATAATATCAGGATCAAGCTCTTCGGCTAATTTAACGCCTTCTATTCCAGAGCCAGTTTCTCCCACAATGTCAAAATGGTTGACTGTATTTATCAGCTGTTTTACGCCATTTCTTAACATTGGATGATCATCAATAAGAAGTATTGAGCAATTTATTTGTTCCATTTTTACTCTTCTATTGCTTTGAATGAAATGGTTTTATTAACCTTAAATGCTATCATAATTTGTGTCCCTTTGTGGGGAGGACTGTTTATTGTTAAATTACCATTTAGTATTTCAACTCTATCACGCATAATGATTAGACCATAACTATTATCCTGTTTAATATTGTTTTGTAAACCAATGCCATTATCCTCAATACAGACGGAAATAATTTGATGATCATCAATTTTTAAACTGACAATAACCTGTGTGGCTTTAGCATGTTTATATATGTTATTTAGTCCTTCACGAATAATTTGTAATAAATGAAATGCATATTTACTATTGATAATATTCAGCGGCAATAAATATTCAAACTGAATATTGAATTGTAATTTTTGATTAAATTCCTCAATTAATTCCATTAAATTTGCATAAAAACCCGTTTGGTTAAGGCGTAAGCGAAAAGAGGTAATTAGTTCTCTTAGTTGAGAGTAGGTTATATTGACTTCTTTACGCATTGTTGCCAATAAATCAATACTGCTTTGTGATGTTAAATCTGATTGCATTTGTAAGCAGCTGAGGTGTATTTTTAAACAAGATAGAGATTGAGCAATGGAATCATGCAGCTCTCTGGCCATTGCTGAGCGTTCTTTTATTAATAAATATTGTTTTTGTTGTTCAATTTGTCTATCGAGCTTCATTGCAGTAGTCATTTGCTCGATAACTCCCACAATTAAGTTTTCTTGTTCATTGGTTAATATGATATTTTTTGGCTGCAAAGCAAATAATATCCCATATTTTTCCCCGTTTTCTTGAAGGTGCCAATGGCGTTGAAAGTTATTTTTTTGATAAGATTTTGATGAGATTAAACAAGCTTTGCATTTAGAATTTTGGCAATAAGGTAATTTTTGCTCATTATCGTAACTGATTTGTTGATAATGCTCAGGATCATTTGATTCATAAAAACGGATTTTAAATTGAGTTAATGGTACTAAATCTTCTAATTTGTGTAGTATTTTTAGAAAACGTTCACACAATGGCTCTGAAGTATGTAGTTGCTTAATTGTTTGATATTGAAATGAAACAATTTTATTGGTTTGTTGTAATTTAGCTGTTTTTTCTGCAACTTGTTTTTCTAACAATAAATATTGTGATTCAATTTGCTCGGACATTTTGTTAAAAGCTAGCCCTAAAAGATCAAATTCATTCTTTCTGCTTTTAATATTAAAACGCGATTTAAAATTGTGGCTAGAAATTGCTTCAGCCATACTAACTAATTTTTGCCATGGTGCAAGAAGGTAGTAACGTAAGTAATAAATTTGAACAGCTAAAAAAATTACGATAATAACAATAAATAATTGTTGTACTTGAGAAATATAATAAATTTTGTTTTCGGTTTTTTGATCAATCTTATCTACCAAATGGTTGATACGAGCAACATAGCTTTCAATATCAATTCTTATTTCATCGATTTTTTGTGCTTGCTGTATTTTAGTAATAAGTCGAGTATTCCAATCAGTTTCTAACTGATTAAATTCATTAATTAAATTATAGCGTTTTAAAAGCGTTAAATGTTTTTGTGATGAAGAAATATTAATAAAAATATTTAAATTATCATAATCTTTCTTATTGAGTGGAACCATTGTTAGTATTTGGTAGTTCTTCATTCTTAGTAAGCCTAATTGATTAACCATATATGCCCCACCTTTTGTATCATTGGCTACCTGGATTGAAAATGATAAAGCGATTAAAGCAATAGCACCTAAACAGAACAGTAATAGTGTTAAACGATTAATAATTGATTCGGTGGGGCGAATTTTTATTTTCGACATATAAACACTCAATATTATTTTGTAATTTTATTTTAGCTAAATAGTAATTTATGGTTATTGTAGCTTGAAAAGAGTATCTATCTGATCTTTTTTGTAACTTTTTGCGATCTTTTGTTAAACAGCGCTTGCAACAAGAATAAAATTTGCGTAAAATTCACGCCCTATAAGATTAATCACGCAGACATATATGTTTAATCAAGTAATCGTCTGCTTTTTATTGCGGAGTTAAGTATGTACGCAGTTTTCCAAAGTGGTGGTAAACAACACCGAGTTAGCGAAGGACAAGTCGTTCGCTTGGAAAAAATTGAAGTCGAAACAGGTGCAGAAGTTGTTTTCGATAAAGTTTTAATGGTAGCAAATGGTGAAGACATCAAAGTTGGTGCTCCGTTTGTTGAAGGTGCAACAATTAAAGCAGAAATTGTTGAACACGGTCGTGGCGATAAAGTGAAAATTGTTAAATTCCGTCGTCGTAAACACTATCGTAAACAACAAGGTCACCGTCAGTGGTTCACTGATGTGAAGATCACTGCAATCGCTTAATAGGAGTATCGAACAATGGCACATAAGAAGGCTGGTGGTTCATCACGTAATGGTCGTGATTCCCAAAGTAAACGTTTAGGTGTTAAACGTTATGGTAGTCAAGAAGTTCTTGCTGGTAACATTTTAGTTCGTCAACGTGGAACTCAATTCCACCCTGGCACTAATGTAGGTTGTGGTCGTGATCATACCTTATTTGCTTTAATTGATGGACAAGTAAAGTTTGAAGTTAAAGGACCTAAGAATCGTCGTTATGTTAGTGTAGTTGCTAACAGCTAATTCATAAACGGTTCAAAAAGTTTTAGAAGCCTCACAATTATTGTGGGGCTTTTTTCATTTCTTGAAGTTAATATAAAATTGATGGTGATATGATAAAGCAGCAAAATGTTAAATTAGGTTTTGCACTTGCCATGTTAACCGCAGTGATGTGGGGCATTGTGCCAATTGCAATGAAATATGCGCTAGTGGTTGTTGATCCATTGACATTAGCTTGGTCGAGATTGGCTATTTCAGCTCTTGGTATTACTATTTGGTTGGCTTACAAAAAGCAATTTCCTAATTTAATGATGTTCAGAAAACATCGTCGTTTTGTTTTATTGATGATTGCAGGTTTTGGGTTGTTGGGTAATTTTGCACTGTTTGCTAGTGCAGTTCAGTATCTTTCAGCTACAACCGCTCAGGTTGTCGGGCAAACTGGCATTGTGATTTTTATGATTTCAAGTGCTTTTATTTTTAGAGAGCGACTCAGGCCGACTCAAATTATTGGTATTTTAGTATTATTAGTTGGGCTTGCGTTATTTTTTAATAAAAATATTGTAGATCTGTTTTCTAATATGTCTTCGTATGGTATTGGTGTGTGGTTTGGTTTACTGGCTTCGGTATCATGGGCTTGCTATGCGCTTGCTCAAAAAGTACTATTACAGAAATTACGTGCAGAACAGTTACTTTGGTTAATTTACCTTATTTGTACTGTTTTTTTGTTGCCTTTTACGTCGTCAAGTAAAATTATAAATGCTGATGCAACTCAACTGTTTGCTATCATATTTTGTGGTTTAAATACTATTATTGCTTATGGTGCGTTAGTGATGGCTATGGAGCGCTGGCAAGCAGCACAAGTGAGTGCAATAACAACTTTAACGCCATTATTTTCGCTCATCTTTTCAGATTTGTTTGCTTTAATTTGGCCTGAAAAGTTTGCTATGCAATATTTAAATATTTTAGGTTATATTGGTGCAGTATCTGTTGTTGCGGGTGCTATGTTTGCGACCATTGGGCATTATATTTGGCATCCAAGGAAAGGCTGGCTAATTAACCGCAATAAAGGGGAAGAATAATGAAATTTGTTGATGAAGCATCAATCCGTGTTGAAGCTGGAGATGGTGGAAATGGTTGTGTCGGTTTTCGCCGAGAAAAGTATATACCTAAAGGTGGTCCTGATGGTGGCGACGGTGGCGATGGTGGTGATGTCTTTTTTATTGCTGATGAGAATTTAAATACATTAGTTGATTTTCAGTTTGAAAAAAATTACCGCGCTGAGCGTGGCCAAAATGGACAAGGTTCTGATTGTACGGGTAAGCGTGGTCGAGATATTACCGTTAAAGTGCCTGTGGGAACACGAATTACCGACAAATATACAGGTGAAATTATTGGTGATTTAACGCATCACCAACAAAAAGTATTGGTTGCCAAGGGCGGTTTTCATGGGCTTGGAAATGCGCGTTTTAAATCATCGGTAAATCGTGCGCCAAGACAAAAAACTGATGGTACTCCAGGTGAAAAGCGCGATGTATTATTAGAATTATTATTACTTGCTGATGTGGGGATGTTGGGTTTGCCTAATGCTGGTAAATCAACTTTTATTCGCTCAGTTTCAGCAGCTAAACCGAAAGTTGCAGATTACCCATTTACTACCTTAGTGCCTAGTTTAGGTGTAGTAAGAATGGATAATGAACAAAGTTTTGTTGTTGCTGATATTCCTGGTTTAATAGAGGGGGCATCAGACGGTGCAGGACTTGGTATTCGTTTCTTAAAACATCTTGAACGTTGTCGTGTTTTAGTTCATTTGATCGATATGGCACCAGTAGATGAATCAGATCCGATAGAAAATGCTAAAGTAATAATCAAAGAGGTTCAACAATATAGTGAAAAATTAGCTAATAAACCACGTTGGTTGGTATTTAATAAAATGGATGTATTAGGTCCTGAAGAGAGCGCTAAACGTGCAGCTGAAATAGCTAGGGCACTTGATTGGCAAGATAAATATTATATTATTTCAGCCATTAATCAAGAAGGTATAAAGGCCTTATGTTGGGACTTAATGGAATATATCAATGCGCATCCACGTGAAGCCGAACAAGAAGAGTCATCACCTGAAAAAGTGGAATTTATGTGGGATGATTACCATCAACAAGCAATGGATGAGGCTTTTGATGATGACGATGATTTTGATGACTGGGACGAAAGCGATGAAGAAGGTGTTGAATTTATTTATCAAAAATAATAAGTATTATACTCTATTTTATTTCGCCTAAATTAGCCATTGCGTATAATTTTTTATAAAAAGCAGAATAGGAATATTCTGCTTATTTTTTATATTGTTAAATATCAATCCTCTTATTATGAAATTAGTGAATAAAGCGTTTATTTTTATTTAGCTTAGAAAAATAAAAAAATGCTTGATTTTGTTAATGATAATCATTATCATTAATTCGTACTTTGTTAGAGCTTTAGAGGCTTTTGAAAAAGTATGACATTGCTCACATTGCTTCCAATGTTTACCAGCTTGACGTTATCGCTAAGCTGGTTTTTTTGTTTTATGTTATTAACAACTATTTTTTAAACATTATTCTTTAGTTAACGTTATTTTATTTTTTGTTTTTTATCTACATGCTAATGTCATCACAAAGGTTTAGATGAAAATTGACGGAAGAAGAGTAAAAAATTATTTTTATGATTATCTAGATAGTTAAGTTTTCAAAAGCTAACTATTTATTAGTTTGTTCTCGATATCAAATAAAATGAGAAGTGCTGCGTTGCCACCAAATTCTTTAGGCGCTTGATGAAAACAGATAACATGAGGATGTTGAGCTAGCCACATGGGTGTTTGTTTTTTTAAGATGTTTTTCCCATGTCCATACATGATACAAGCACAATGAGCTCTTTCATGTAAACATGCTGCGATAAGAGCGGCAATTTCTTTTTTAGCCTCTTGTTGAGTTAACCCATGTAGATCCAAAAAGAATTCTGGTTCATAAAATCCACGGCGCAATTTTTTTACTTCGTAGGGATCTGCATTTTCTCGGCTATAGCGAATTGGGTCTTCTTGCAATAGCGGCTGATAATCATCAGAAAAATAAAATTCAGCATTAATTTTTTCATATTGCTGTTTTTGGGTTTCTATTGCTTTTTGTGAACGTTTTTGTGGTTTATGAACGACAGTATCTTGTTTTAGTTTTTTGGTGATGTTACCAATACTATTTTTAAACAAGTTTATATCATCTTGGTCTAAATTAAATTTATTTGGCATTGATTTCTACTCTGGGTAAATTTTTTCTTTAAATTCGCACAAATCTTCTATAACACAGGATCCACATCTAGGCTTTCTAGCAATACAGGTATAACGGCCATGTAATATTAGCCAGTGGTGACAATTTATTTTATATTCTTTAGGTACGACTTTCAGTAATTTTTCTTCAACAACCTCTACCGTTTTACCTGGTGCAAAACCTGTACGGTTGCTTACTCTAAATATGTGTGTATCAACTGCAATGGTAGGCCAACCGAAAGCGGTGTTTAACACAACATTTGCCGTTTTACGACCAACACCCGGTAATTCAATTAGTGCATCAAAACTTTCAGGGACTTCACCTTGATATTTATCTACCAAAATTTGACATGTTTTTATAATGTTATCTGCTTTACTGTTATAAAGGCCAATGGTGCGGATGTAACTTTTTAATTTCTCAATACCAAGAGCCAAAATTTGTTCAGCCGTATTTGCAATAGCAAACAGTGGTTTTGTGGCTTTGTTTACACTAACGTCAGTCGCTTGAGCAGAAAGTACTACTGCGATTAATAGTTCAAAAGGTGTTTCATACACTAGTTCTGTTGTTGGATCTTTAATATGATCCTTTAATCTTTCTAGAATTTGAATTCGGGTAGATTGTTTCACAAAATAATTTTATTAAAAAATAGTAAGGTGCATATTATATACTTTTATTTATTGTTTATCTGTAAGTTGCCTTTAGTTTTTTTAATATAGATGGGAACGATGAAACATACTGATTAATAATTGTAAGATATTTTTATTTTTAATGTTGTTTAGTTTTTTATTATTTGTCTATTCACATTTATACTCACTGACTTTTTAGCATAGTCATTTTATGATAAGCTAGCGTACTATTTCTTAATTTTATCAAATAAGGTTTTTTAAAGATATGCCCTTACCAATGATTGTCACCTTTGCTGTATATATTTTAGGCATGATTGCCATAGGTTTTTTTGCGTTTCGCTCAACGCAAAATTTTGGTGATTATATTTTAGGTGGGCGTCGTATCGGTAGTGTTGTGACTGCGCTTTCAGCTGGCGCATCAGATATGAGTGGTTGGCTATTAATGGGATTACCTGGTGCTGTTTTTTTGTTTGGTATTTCACAAAGTTGGATTGCAATCGGATTGATTATTGGTGCTTATTTAAATTGGCTACTCATTGCTGGACGATTACGAGTCTTTACTGAAATCAATCATAATTCATTAACTTTACCCGATTATTTTGCTCGTCGATTTGATGATAAAAGCTCACTTCTACGCATTATTTCAGCTGTCATTATTCTAATATTTTTTACCATTTATTGTGCTTCTGGTGTAGTTGCAGGCGCAAAGTTATTCGAGAGTACATTTGGTATGAGCTATGGCTGGGCGATGTTAGCGGGTGCAGGTGCAACAATTGCCTATACGTTTATCGGTGGTTTTTTAGCAGTAAGCTGGACTGATACTATTCAAGCTAGTTTAATGATGTTTGCACTTATTCTAACGCCAATTATGGTTATGGTGAATGCTGGTGGGCTTTCTGATGCATTGATATATATTGAATCGCTCAATTCAGATTATACCAATTTATTTGCTCATATGGATTTTATTGCCATTATTTCATTATTAGGTTGGGGGCTTGGATATTTTGGGCAACCTCATATTTTAGCCAGATTTATGGCTGCTGATTCACATGAAGTAATGAAAAACGCTCGACGGATTAGTATGACATGGATGATTTTGTGTTTAGCTGGCGCAATCACGGTTGGTTTTTTTGGTATCGCCTTTTTTGCTCATAATCCAGATTTATCTTACTTGATTAACGATGGTAAACATGAACGTATTTTTATCGAATTGTCGAAATTACTTTTTAATCCTTGGATTGCTGGTATTTTGTTGGCAGCTATTTTAGCTGCAGTCATGAGTACATTAAGTTGTCAGTTATTAGTTTGCTCAAGTGCTCTAACAGAAGATTTTTATCGTGCGTTTTTTAGACCAAAAGCAAAACAGAAGGAACTGGTTTGGGTTGGTCGTATAATGGTGCTATTAGTTTCAGTTATTGCTATTTTATTAGCTATTAATCCAAATAATAGTGTACTTGATTTAGTGAGTCATGCTTGGGCTGGATTTGGTGCGGCGTTTGGTCCTATAATCGTATTTTCTGTTTTTTGGTCGCGTATGACACGTAATGGAGCACTAGCTGGAATGATAACTGGTACTGTAACTGTGTTGCTATGGATTAATTTTAATTGGTTTAATTTGTATTCGCTTATCCCTGGATTTTTATTTGCTTCTATAGCTATTATTATTTTTAGTCTTTTTGATAAAAAACCAAACGAAACAGTAGCAGATCATTTTAAACAAGCGTATAAACGTTATCACAACAAAATAAATTAGAATAAATTTTATTTAAACTAGAATATAACTGTAATAAATTTAATAGGTAAAATATCATGACAAAAAATGTGATCAAACAACTACAAGAACGTGGGCTGATTGCTCAGCTTACTGATGAAAAAGCACTAATAGAACAAATTGAACAAAATCCTATTGCGCTTTATTGTGGTTTTGATCCAACAGCAGATAGTTTGCATCTCGGTCATTTAGTTCCATTACTTTGTTTAAAACGTTTTCAGTTAGCTGGTCATAAACCTGTTGCGCTTGTAGGGGGAGCAACTGGATTAATTGGCGATCCAAGTTTTAAAGCTGTTGAACGAAAACTTAATACTGAGGAAACAGTTATTGAGTGGAGTGAAAAGATCAAACAACAAGTGTCACCATTTTTAGATTTTAATTGTGGTGAAAATTCAGCGATTGTGGCTAATAACTATGATTGGTTTAGTGGCATGAATGTACTGACATTTTTACGTGATGTTGGTAAGTATTTTTCAGTTAATGCGATGATTAATAAAGAATCAGTAAAACAACGTATAGATCGTGATGAGGTGGGTATTTCATTTACTGAATTTTCTTATAGCTTGTTACAATCTTATGATTTTGCTTGTTTGAATAAATCACATGATGTTGTTTTACAAATTGGTGGGTCTGATCAGTGGGGTAATATTACTGCAGGTATTGATTTAACCCGTCGTTTACATCAAAAACAAGTTTATGGTTTGACTGTACCGTTAATCACTAAATCCGATGGGACCAAATTTGGTAAAACTGAAAGTGGTGCCGTATGGTTAGACCCTAAGAAGACAAGTCCTTATAAATTCTATCAATTCTGGATAAATACTGCTGATGCTGATGTTTATCGATTCTTAAAATTCTTCACATTTATGCCTCTAAGTGAAATTGATGCATTGGAAGAGGAAGATAAAAATAGTGGTGTTGCCCCACGAGCTCAATATGTACTTGCTGAGCAAGTTACACGCTTAGTTCATGGTGAAGAAGGATTGATCGCAGCAAAACGTATTACAGAAAGTCTATTCTCTGGTAAATTAACTGACTTGTCTGAAGCTGATTTTGAACAATTAGCTCAAGATGGTATGCCAACATTAGCTGTTGAGGAAAATGTTGATTTACAACAAGCAATTGTTAATGCGGAATTTGCACCATCAAGAGGACAAGCTAGAACGATGATTGAATCTAATGCTATTTCTGTTAATGGTGAACGTAACACTACAACTGATTATCATTTTACTGATAGCGATAAACTATATAATCGTTATACTTTACTTCGTCGTGGTAAAAAATATTACTGTTTGTTAATTTGGAGTTAATTTCATGAGAAATATTTTATCGATTCAGTCACATGTTGTATTTGGTCATGCAGGGAATAGTGCGGCTGTATTTCCTATGCGTCGAATAGGCGTAAATGTTTGGCCTTTAAACACCGTACAATTTTCTAATCATACTCAATATCGACAATGGACTGGAACGGTAATGTCTGCATCGCATTTAACCGAAATTGCTGATGGAATTAATGAAATTGATGAATTGAAATGGTGTGATGCAATATTAAGTGGTTATATGGGATCACCTGAACAAGGTAATGCAATTATTGAAATAGTTAAAAAAGTAAAAGCTGTTAATCCTAATGCTATTTACTTTTGCGATCCTGTAATGGGACATCCTGAAAAAGGATGTTTTGTTGCACCAGGTGTTTCTGAGTTTTTATGCAATACAGCATTGCCTATGGCTGATATGATGGCACCCAATATTTTGGAACTTGAAGAGCTTAATGGAAAACAACGTATTAATAATGTTGATGAAGCAATTTTAGCTTGTCGAGAGTTATGTAAAAAAGGGCCTAAAGCGATTTTAGTTAAACATTTAAGCAGAGCTGGATATAAAATTGATCGCTTTGAAATGTTGCTTGTAACTAGCGGAGAAGCATGGCATATTGACCGACCACTAGTTGACTTTGGTGTAAGACAACCCGTTGGTGTTGGTGATATGACAAGTGGACTTTTTTTAGCTAATGTTTTACTTGGGAAATCATTGGTTGAAGCTTTAGAACATACTACTTCGGCCGTGTATGCGGTTATGCTTGAAACCTTAAAACAAGATGAATATGAATTACAATTAGTTGCAGCTCAAAATGAAATTGAAAAACCAGCACAATGGTTTAATGCAAATAAAATTGATTAATTGTAAAAATATGTAACTGTTTGTAAAGATTAAATTAGCTAACGATTAGTATTAAATGAGGGTATGATGGATAATATTTCATTAGGAGTGATGCTCGTTGATTTACGAGAACAAATGGGATTAACTCAAGATGATATTGCCAATAAAATTCATGTGCGAAAGACAGTAATTGTTGATATCGAAAATGACCAATTACCTCACGTCCCACTTGTTTTTGTAAAAGGTTATATTCGTTCTTATGCCGAAATTGTTGGCTTATCATCAGAACACTATCAACCGTATTTCGATGAATTAACTAAACAATCTAAGTCTCAACAAAAGAAAGTTCAAACGCAAGCATTTAAAACAAAAAGAACTAGAAAAGCTCCTTTTATTTTTTGGGGAATATTTATAATTCTTTGTGCGCTTGGTGTAATTTTATATTATGCCAATAAAGATAATAAAAGTAATCTTATTGAAGTAAGTCATTATATTTCTCCAGCCTCAGCTACTCGTGTTAATAGTTAGCAAATTTTCTTATTCTCATACAGACATTTGTCTTAAATCTTGTTAAGATCATTACTAGTTATTTTGTAAAATGGTTAAGTATGTATGAGTCATCAAGATTCACCAATTGTTAGACGAGAATCTACCCGAATTTATGTCGGCAATGTTCCTATTGGTAGTGGAGCTCCGATTGCAGTTCAATCAATGACAAATACTCGAACCACAGATGTAGAAAAAACAGTAGCCCAAATTCAAGCACTTGAACGTGTTGGTGTAGATATTGTGCGTGTTTCTATACCTACAATGGATGCAGCTGAAGCTTTTAAATTTATTAAGCAGCAGGCAAAAGTTCCACTCATTGCTGATATTCATTTTGATTATCGTATTGCATTAAAAGTTGCTGAATATGGCGTTGATTGCTTAAGAATCAATCCTGGCAACATAGGTAATGAATCAAGAATTCGAGCTGTTGTTGATTGTGCTAAAGATAAAAATATCCCGATACGAATCGGTGTTAATTCTGGTTCTCTAGAAAAAGATATTCAAGAAAAGTATGGTGAACCTACACCAAAAGCGATAGTTGAATCAGCGATGCGCCATGTCGATATACTTGATCGACTTAATTTTGAGCAGTTTAAAGTCAGTGTAAAAGCATCTGATGTGTTTACTGCAGTTGATGCTTATCGATTGCTAGCTAAGCAAATAAAGCAACCATTACATCTAGGTATAACTGAAGCTGGTGGTGTTCGAAGTGGTGCTATTAAATCGGCCATTGGATTGGGATTATTGCTATCAGAAGGCATTGGCGATACACTTCGAGTTTCCTTAGCAGCTGATCCTACAGAAGAAGTGAAAGTTGGATTTGATATTTTAAAATCGCTGCGTATACGGTCTCGTGGCATTAATTTTATTGCCTGTCCAACCTGTTCTCGCCAAGAGTTTGATGTGATTAATACAGTCAATACATTAGAACAGCGATTAGAAGATATTATTACACCGATGGATGTATCAATTATTGGTTGTGTGGTTAACGGTCCTGGGGAGGCATTAGCTTCAACTATGGGAGTTGCTGGCGGTCATAACAAAAGTGGTTTTTATGAAGATGGTGTACGTATTGGTCGTATTGATAATGAACAAATGATTGATGAGTTAGAAGCTAGAATTCGTGCTAAAGCATTAATATTGAAAAACAGAATTGCAGCAACTGAATTATAATTTTATTAGATAGTGAATAAATAAATGACAGAGAAAAAGATCCAATCTATACGAGGGATGAACGATTTACTCCCAACAGATAGTGCAAGTTGGCAACAGATTGAAAAAATCGTTAAAGGTGTACTAAACAGTTATGGCTACAACGAAATTAGAACACCTATTGTTGAAGATACCGCACTATTTAAGCGAGCGGTCGGAGAAATCACCGATATTGTCGAAAAAGAGATGTATACTTTCAATGATCGAAATGATGAAAGCATTACTTTACGCCCTGAAATTACTGCAGGTTGTGTTCGTGCAGGAATTGAGCACGGACTTTTTTATAATCAAGAACAACGCCTTTGGTATTTAGGACCAGCATTTCGTTACGAAAAACCCCAAAAAGGGCGTTATCGTCAATTTCATCAATTTGGTGTTGAAGTCTTTGGACTTGAAGGGCCCAATATTGACGCCGAGCTGATTTTATTAACGGCTCGTTTTTGGAGAGCACTTGGTATCGAACAGCATACTTCTCTTGAACTTAATTCAATTGGTTCGCTTGAGGCTAGGGTCAACTATCGAAATGCATTAGTTACTTTTCTTGAACAATATAAAGATAAATTGGATGAAGATTGTTTACGTAGAATGTATACTAATCCGTTGCGCATACTTGATTCAAAAAATCCAGTTGTTCAAGAGCTGCTGAATCAAGCTCCAAAATTATTTGATTATTTAGATGAGGAGTCCAAAATTCACTTCGAAAGCTTATGCCGACTATTGGATAGTGCTGGGATAGAATATAATATTAATCAAAGATTAGTACGCGGTTTGGATTACTATAATCGAACAGTTTTTGAATGGGTAACTAACAGCCTAGGGGCACAGGGAACCGTTTGCGGTGGTGGAAGATATGATGGTCTTGTAAGCCAACTTGGAGGAAAACCAACACCAGCAGTTGGTTTTGCAATGGGAGTTGAACGTTTAGTATTATTAGTTCAAGCGGTTAATCCATCATTTAATGGTGATAATTCGATTGATATTTATATGATCACCTCTGGTGATGAAAAAACCATTTCAGTTGCTCAAAGTGTTGCAGAGCAATTGCGTGATGGTCTACCTGATTGGCGAATCATGACAAATTATGGTAGCAGTAATTTTAAGAAACAATTTACCAAAGCAGATAAATTAGGTGCTAAGATAGCAGTTATTATTGGTGAAAATGAATTAGCTAATCAGACAGTAATGATTAAAAATTTACAAACAGGCGAACAAGTTGAAGTGGCACAAGCAGATATTGTCCAAACTTGTTTGTCTATTAAGTAAAGGAAATAGGAGAAAAACGTGAGTCATCAGTTATCCAGTGAAGAACAAATTGAAGAGATAAAAGGTTTTTTTGCTAAAACATGGAAAATTATGGTTGCCATTATTGTGATTGGATTATTGGCCTTTTATGGCTGGCGTTATTGGCAATCATATAAAGTTGAAAAGGCGATAGCATCATCAGATAAGTATGAACAATTAATTGCTCAATTAGATGATAATAAACCAGATTCTGTTAATGAATTAGTATCTTTTGCTAAAAACAACGATACTATTTATAGCGTGTTTGCTAATTTGCGTGCAGCAAAATTTTATGTTGAGGTATTAAAAGATTATCCTGAGGCACAAGCCTTGTTAGTTGATGCATTAAAGAAAGCGGATTCAGAGCCTGTTAAAGCGATTACCAATATTCGTATAGCACGCTTACAGTATCAACAAGGTCAATATCAAGAAAGCCTAACATCTTTAGGTAATGTAACTAATGAAAGTTGGGGTGCCGTAATTAATGATCTCCGAGGTGATGTGCTTGTTAAAATGACTCGTTATGCTGACGCAGTGAGTGCTTATAATGTTGCTTTGACTTCTTCACCAACTAAAGATTTAGAAGAAAGTATTAAAATGAAGTTGAACCAAGCTGAATATTTAAAAGCAAAACAAGAAGTTGAACAAGAAGTTTTAGCTACTAAAGAAAAGGCAGAAAAAGAGGCTCAGGCAGCCAAAGAAAAAGCAGAGCAAGAAGCTAAAGCGAAACAAGCTGCATCTGAAGAAAGTAAAAATTAATTTATCCTGCTATAAGGGTCTATACAATGAAGTTATCAAAATATCTTTTTGTTGGTGTTTTTGTTTTTTCACTAGCTGGGTGTTCTTTATTCGGTAAAGAAGATGAGATTGTACAAATTGCACCGTCACCGAAAGTAGATAATCAATTTTCTATTCAACAAGTATGGAAAAATAGTACAGCTGGTAATACTCATATTTATTCATTATTAGGTCCGATTAATTATGATAATGCTATCTATGTAGCGAGTCGTAGTGGACAAGTTAAGGCAATTGATTTATCAAGTGGTAATACTATATGGGATGTCAATTTATCTAAAAGTACACTTTTCAGTAGTAAAACTGCACTATTTTCAGGTGGTGTAAGTGCTGATGATAAATATGTCTATGTAGGTAGTGAACGTGCCATTGTCTATGCGTTAGATCGTCTCAACGGTAGAGTTGTTTGGGAAAAAGCAGTGAAAGGGGAAGTACTTGCCCGCCCGGTATCTTCTGATAACAAATTAATAATTCATACTGCTAATGGTGTTCTTCAAGGTATTAATCGTGACACTGGTGATTATTTGTGGGATGTTTCCTTCGAAGTTCCAACATTATCAATAAGAGGTAACTCTACACCCACTATCGCTCATGGTGCAGCAATCGTTGGTGATGATAATGGTCGAGTAAATGCTTACTATATTAATGATGGCCAATTAATTTGGCAACAACGCATTTCACAGCCATCAGGCTCTACAGAAATAGCAAAATTAAATGATGTTGATTCTACTCCGGTAGTTGAAGGTAATTTAGTCTATTCTGTTGGTTATAATGGTAGTGTTGTTGCGCTTGATTTAAGTAATGGTCAAACTGTTTGGCGTAAAGTACTTGGATCTATTCATAGCTTTGCTGTTGATACCGATAGATTGTTTGTTATTGATCAGGATGACAATGTTCGGGCCATCGCTAAGAGTGGTGGCGGAGAACTTTGGACTCAGTCAAACTTTACTCATCGTTTGTTAACTGATCCTGTCATCTACCAAAATTATGTCGTGTTTGGTGATTTTGAAGGTTACCTATATTGGTTAAATGCTGAAAACGGTGAACTTGTTGCTAAAACACAAGTGAGTAGTAGCGGATTAATATCTAAACCATTAGTTGTAAGCAATAAGTTAATTGTCCAAGCTAAAAATGGTGATATTTACGCCTTTACAAAGAATTAAAGTAATCTAGAGAAGAAACATGGTACCTGTTGTAGCGCTTGTTGGTCGTCCAAATGTTGGAAAGTCGACTCTATTTAATCGGTTAACACGAACTCGAGATGCCTTAGTGGCTGACTTTCCTGGATTAACTCGTGATCGTAAATATGGAAGAGCTGTGATCAAGGGCCATGAATATATCTTGATTGATACTGGTGGTATTGATGGAACAGAAGATGGGGTTGAAAGCTTTATGGCTGAACAATCCCTACAAGCAATAGAAGAAGCTGATATTGTTCTTTTCTTGGTTGATGCTAGAGCTGGTACAATGCCAGCTGATCATGCTATTGCAAAACATCTCCGTTCTCGCGATAAAGCTACTTTTTTAGTAGCCAATAAAATTGATGGTATTGATGTCGATACTGCGATTTCTGATTTTTATGGTTTAGGATTGGGAGAAATTCACCCAATTGCAGCTAGTCATGGTCGTGGCGTAAGTTCATTAATTGAAACTGTATTAGATCCTATTTTCCAGTTCGATAATAACGAAGATAATAACTCGGATGATAATCAACAATTAGATGATCTAACTGAATTATGTGATGATTTTGTTGATGAAACAGAATCATTAATCAATCAACCTATCAAAGTTGCTATTGTTGGCCGACCAAATGTTGGTAAGTCAACACTAACTAATCGAATTTTAGGTGAAGAGCGAGTTGTTGTATATGATATGCCAGGGACAACTCGAGACAGTATCTATATACCAATGAATCGAGATGAACGTGAGTATATCTTAATTGATACGGCTGGTGTACGTAAACGAGGAAAAGTTACTGAAACAGTTGAAAAATTTTCAGTTATTAAAACGTTACAAGCAATTGAAGATGCTAATGTAGTTATTTTAGTAATTGATGCCAGAGAAGGTGTATCCGATCAAGACTTATCATTACTTGGTTTTATTATTAATAGTGGGCGCTCACTTGTAATAGCCGTTAATAAATGGGATGGTTTATCACAAGATATCAAAGAGCAAGTTAAAACGACATTAGATGATAGATTAGATTTTATTGATTTTGCTCGTGTGCACTTTATTTCTGCGTTGCATGGTAGTGGTGTTGGTAACTTATTTGATTCGATTCAAGAAGCATATGATTGTGCAACACGTCGTGTTAATACCGCATTATTAACCAAGATTATGCAAATGGCACAAGATGACCATCAGCCGCCTTTAGTTCGAGGACGACGTGTTAAACTGAAATATGCACATGCTGGTGGTTATAATCCACCAATTGTTGTGATTCATGGTAACCAAGTAGAAGATCTACCAGATTCTTATAAACGTTATTTGATGAACTATTTTAGACGATCACTAAAAATCATGGGATCACCAATTCGAATTCAGTTTAAAGAAGGGGCTAACCCATTCGAAGGTAGAAAAAATACTTTAACTGCATCACAGCAACGTAAACGTCGTCGATTAATGAAGCATGTAAGAGGGCGAAACTAATTTATGTCAGGAAAATTAATGAATGATTCAGGGAAAGAAGGCCTTTGTCCAAAGTGTCATCATAAAATGAGTGTTGTTTCGCCACAGAATTTTAATTGTCCTCATTGTAAGCAACATTATCTTGAACAGTATATTTGCCCAACTTGTTTGCAAAAAGCTCAAATGATCAAAGGTTGTGGAGCGGTTAACTATATTTGCCCAACTGATGGTTTAATATCCAGCAGTAAGGTGATATTTCATTATCTACCAGAATAGAAGCTTTATTTATATTAAAGCTATAAGAGGTTATTTTATGAGAATTATTTTATTAGGAGCACCAGGAGCTGGAAAGGGAACACAAGCACAATTTATTATGCAAAAATATGGTATTCCTCAAATTTCAACTGGTGATATGTTGCGAGCAGCAGTAAAAGCTGGTAGTCCACTTGGTTTACAAGCTAAGGAGTTAATGGATGCCGGTAAGCTAGTTACCGATGAACTCGTTATTGCATTAGTTAAAGAACGTATTGCACAAAGCGATTGTGCTAATGGCTTTTTGCTAGATGGCTTCCCTCGCACGGTTCCACAAGCAGATGCAATGAAAACAGCTGGCATAAATGTTGACTATGTGCTTGAATTTGATGTACCAGACGCAGTGATTATTGATCGTATGAGTGGGCGACGAATTCATGCTCCTTCAGGTCGTGTTTATCACATTCGCCATAATCCACCAAAGGTTGAAAATGTTGATGATGTGACTGGTGAACCACTTACTATTCGCAAAGATGATAACGAAGAAATCGTTCGTAAACGCCTTGTTGAATATCACGATTTGACTAAACCACTAATTAGTTATTATCAGCATGAAGCCAAAGAAGGGCGGACACAATATTTCCGTATTGATGGAACGCAAGCTGTAACTGAAGTAACAAAAGAATTAGTGAAAATTTTAGGATAATTTGTTTTTTATTAAAAGCGCAAGGCAGTTAACACTATCTTGCGCTTTATCATCTTGAATGAATTTATGTTACTGCTTATACAATACTAATTTGAATATCTTAATAAAATACATTGATTCTATAATATTTTCTAATTAATTCTTTTGTTGTAATAAAGATGAATATTCACTAAAAATCATTCAGGTAGGGCATTGATTTTATTGAATTTTTTATTGTATAGCAGAAAGCCTTATCTATACCGATAAAACTTTCAATTTTTAGCAAAAAGTAAAACACTATAAAACCATTCTTACAATATCGATTTCACCTAATTCTTTATAAAGATTTTCGACCTGATCGATATGCGTTGCATTAATGGTAATTGATACAGAATGATAATTACCTTTACTACTAGGTTTGATTGATGGCGTATAATCGCCAGGAGCATGGCGTTGAATCACTGATACCACTTTGTCTACAAGCTCTGGTTTTGCTTCTCCCATTACTTTATAGGTAAAAGAGCATGGGAACTCTAATAACTCATTTAATTTAGTTTTTTGCATAATTTTATTTTTCTCGTTTATTTGGTTCGATGTATCGTTACGACTACCAAGAATAAACACTATATATAGGCAGTTTACTATTCTTCAAGTAACGAATAATAAACATTGCTTTTTAAAGTATATATTTTGATCTATGATAGAAAATTATAACATAGTGTAATTAACGTATCTTGCTATTTACTAATAAGGCTAAAATAACATGTCATCTAAGTTCAATAATAAAGAACCTTTTGGTACATTATTAGGGTATGCGCCAGGTGGCGTTGCCATTTATTCATCTGATTATGAAACTTTAGATCAAAAACAATACCCTAATGATGCATCTTTTCGTAGCTATTCTGGTTATGAATATATGGGATATAAATGGCAATGCGTTGAATTTGCAAGGCGATTTTTATTTTTAAACTATGGTATTGTTTTTACAGATGTTGGTATGGCGCATGAAATTTTTTCACTACGTTTTCTAAGGAAAGTTGTTAATGAAGCGATTTTACCTTTGCAAGCTTTTGCAAACGGAAGCAAAAAAAAGCCCGAGGCTGGTGCGTTACTTGTTTGGGATGATGGTGGTTTTTTTGACCGTACAGGTCATGTGGCTATCATTACTGAAGTATTTAAAGATAAAGTACGGATAGCAGAACAAAATGTCATACATAAGCGTTTACCAATTGGGCAGCAATGGACTCGTGAACTTAAAATGACAGTGACCAGTGACGGTTACCAACTACATGACTCGTTTGATGATACGAAAATCTTAGGGTGGATGATTCAAACTGACAAGACTGAATATAGTTTACCGCAACCTAAAATTCCTAAACCGTTACTTGAAATTCATAGCGCGCATATTGAAAACCAAGGTCAATTTGATAAAAATTGGTTAAATGAATCAGATCCATTAGAAAGTGCGTATGTTTCAGCGACAGGTCATGCTATTAGTCATGATGATCACTATCGCTATTTCACTATTTCTGAAAGTGCCGAACAAGAGCTTATTCGCGCAACCAATGAATTACATTTAATGTATTTGCATGCCACAGATAAAGTATTAAAGGACGATAATTTATTACTTAATTTTAATATCCCAGAAATATTATGGCCAAGATTAAGACTTTCATGGCAGCAGCGCCGTTACCAAATGATTACTGGGCGGTTAGATTTTTGTATGGATGAACGAGGCTTTAAAGTCTATGAATATAATGCTGATTCTGCTTCTTGCCATACTGAGGCAGGTCATATTTTGCAAAAATGGGCTATTCAAGCTGGACTGAATATAGGAACCAATCCTAGTAGTGGTTTGCTTAATTCTTTAGCTAACTGTTGGAAGCATAGTGATGCTCAATCTTTTGTTCATATTATGCAAGATAATGATAGTGAAGAAAATTATCATGCATTATTTATGCAAACAGCACTTACTCAAGCGGGATTTAATAGCAAAATTTTACGAGGGCTTACTGGACTAAGATGGGATAAACGTGGTCGACTTGTTGATGATGAAGATCGCCAAGTAACTTGTGTCTGGAAAACATGGGCTTGGGAAACGGTATTAGAGCAACTTCGAGAAGAAAGCGAGGCACAAATTGCAGGTTTACCAATTCGTACATGGCATCCTGAAAATTCAGTTAGATTGCTCGATGTGCTTTTGCGACCGGAAGTCTCTGTTTTCGAACCACTGTGGACGGTTATTCCAAGTAATAAAGCTATTTTACCCGTATTATGGTCTTTATTTCCTAATCATCGTTACCTATTAGAGTCTACATTTGAACTCAATGAAAGCCTAATTAAAAAAGGTTATGCAATAAAACCAATAGCTGGACGCCGTGGTAGTGATATTCAATTAGTGAATAATCAAGAACAGATCCTTGATAAAACAGTAGGTCGATTTGCTAAACAAGAAAATATTTATCAAGAACTATGGTGCTTACCGAAAGTCGAAGATCGTTATCTACAGTTATGTACTTTTACTGTTGGTGGACATTATGGTGGGACTTGCTTACGCTCCGATCCTTCGTTAGTTATAAAAGGTGAAAGCGATATGCAACCATTACGAGTATTAACAGATGATGAGTTCTTAAAATAATTTTGTAAAAAACTTTCAGGAAAGTATATGTTTTAGTATAAAAGTTAAGCTCATCAATCGTATCGCAATTATGATTAAAGTTATTATAATTCAGTTGATTATTTAATTTTTTATAATCTGTATTAATTCTGCCATTTATGACATAATCTATTAAAAGATATGTTTAAAATTCAGAATATCCATGATGATATCAATTACAATAATGGCGTTTTCTGTTAAACTTGTCATAATTTTAAAAAGAAATTATAAGAAATAAAAATGATATAAAGGAATGAAAAGAAATATATGGCAAATACATTACTTCGAAGTGGTGATATTAAAGATTTCAAAATGCTTGGGCATGATGGAAAAGCTGCTTATTTAGTCGCAGCTCAAATTCGGGAAACGTTTAGAGTTAAATTAGGCAAACAATTTGCCGATTATTTAGCCATTCCTCAACGCAATGACCAAGGTAATATTATTGATTGGTATATTCCTTTTGATTCAAATCAACCAGATGGGCAATATGATATAGTCCCTTGGACATCGGCTAGTGAATCCGAACAAGAATCCGCCCTTAAGCTTTTAAAGGAATTTGAGCGAAAAGTTGTGGCTCTAGGTGAGCAACTAGCTAGTAACCCAAATATTAAAGGCGATCAGCTATTGTTCAGCCGCCTTATTTATGATCCAAAACACAATTCACAAAGTCTAGAACCTAACTTGATGGCAATACGCTTTCCTAGTAATCAATTTGTTTATATTGTTAATGGTAAACCAGTGATTACTTTTTGGGGGTTTGTTTATCCACAAACGCCTCAAGTAAATTCTCCATTCTATTGTTTAGAGCCTGCAAAAAAAGTAACGCCAACAATCACAGAAGTAGTTACTCCACAAATTAATAATAGACCATGGTGGAAACGTTGGTGGGTATGGTTGTTAGGGTTATTACCTTTATTGTTACTTTTGTTAGCATTGTTTTTATTACGCGGCTGTTGGCTAAAACCTCAAATATCGATTAACCCGAATGTATCTTTAGATAATAGCAATATTAGCCAACCAGAAAAAGATGAAAAACAAGATAGAAAAGATCCAGAGCCAAAAAATGTTGTCGTTGATAATCGATTAGGTGTCACCAATAACGCTATACCAAATGGTACGATTTTAGACAATGCAAATAATATTCCTACCAATAGCAACGTGGCTGGTGATTCAGTTGATCATTCTTTACCTACAGACAATGGAAATGATAGTAATAATATTCCAGATCCTGATGCTAAAGATAATAAAAGCGAGCAAGATGCGGCAAGAACGGATGATAAAGATGACAAATCTACCCCTTTAGATCCTGATAAAAAAGATGATGCAAATATCCAAAATGATCAAAGCGAGCAAGATAAACAAGATAAACAAGATAAAGATAGTGCTGAGCAGACATCTTCGCCATCGGATAAAGATAATAAATCAGATTCTAATTCAGCTGTTGATCAAACTAATCATTTAGCTATGCCAGCTGATGCAATTAAACAAGGATCGACAAAATTCTTAAATGGTCAATGGTCTGTAAATGGTGGTATTCAAGATAAAGCCACTGGTAAACCATTACAATTAAGTTATAACTTTAATGATGGGAATGGCGAAGTCACTGTAACACGTAGTGATGGTGTCAAATGTACAGGTAATGTGGGTACAAACATTAAAAATGCCAATTTAGATATAACGGGTAACACTGAGGCTGTTTGTAGTGACAATACCAAATATCAATTACCAAAGATTCAATGTACACCAGACAAAAATAATAATGCTAATTGTCAGGGAATTTATAATAATGGGACTTCATTCCCAATAACAATGAAAAAACAATAAAGGTTGTATATGCTTCCAGAATTACGCAATTATGGTCAAGAAGTGACACTTATTATGAATAGCGGTATTCAGTTTCTTGACTTTGCACTTAAAATCGATTGGAAAGATAATGAATGGCGCAGTAAAGTTAATGGGTGCTTTATTGATCCCTCTGAGAGTGGTGCGCTAATTAGGTTGGTTGAAGATGTGGAAAGTGGTCAATTTTTTACACCAGATAATCCCACATTTGCTGTTAATCCAACACAGGAAATTAGTGTTGAACAGTCCTTAAAACTATACGATGGCATTTGGTTACCAGTTCCTATGTTACGTTCAATACCTTCAAATCGTTTTGATAAAGGGCCACATAACTGGAGCCGAGTTCGAATCGTTAGTATTCCTGAAGGTGAAGATCCTGATGGTAATACACATCGAATCACTTTTGCTTTTGATACAAAAGTATTTGCTAACTTACAAGATGTTGCTTATCTTGCGCCAACCGAAAACGATGTGATGACTGGTGCAGTATTTAGTTTAGCACATCGCTCAGATCACGTTTCATGGTATTTAGAACTCAAATGGATAACCAGTTGGTTAATTGATCTCTTTCAAGAACTTGCGCCACAACCTGAACGTTTAAAGATACATAAAGATGATATTAATAAAGAGATTAAAAATAAATCTTATTATGCGCATTACCTAAATATCATCCACTTACTTGCCGACTCCTTGCAATTGCCAACAATTAAAATTGTGTCAAACAATAAAGATGATGTTGTTAAATCAATTCCTGTTGATATGATTTTAGATGTGGGTAATTCACGCACTTGTGGCATTTTAATTGAAGATCATGCCCAAGATAAAGATAGTTTAAATCATCGTTATGAGCTTGAAATTCGAGACTTAACCCAACCAGAGCATATTTACAATGAACCGTTTGAAAGCCGAGTAGAATTTGCCCAAACTTTTTTCGGTAAAGAACATTTTTCATTACAAAGCGGTCGACGAGATACATTCCGATGGCCAAGTATTGTCCGTGTAGGCCAAGAGGCAAGTCGGCTTGCAAGTCGGCGAGAGGGTAATGAAGGTGCAACGGGTCTTTCAAGCCCTAAACGCTATTTATGGGATCAAGATAAATATGAGCAAGGTTGGCGTTTTAATTCTCATTATGTAAAAAGTGATCATGAACCATTTGCTACAGCTGAACCTTTTTCAAGCTTAATTAATGAATACGGTGAAGCATTACATATTTTAAGTAATGATATTGAAGAAGAGTATGACCGTAAAATGCCAGTTTTCCACCCAAAATACTCACGCAGTTCTTTGATGACTTTTATGTTATGTGAAGTATTAATGCATGCATTAATGCAAATGAATAGTGTTGCTCAGCGTAATAAACTCGAGCATGCTAAAACGCCACGTAATTTAAGATCTATTATTTTAACTATTCCGCCAGCTATGCCAAAACCAGAACAAGCAATATTTAAAAGTTGCGTATATCAAGCAATAGGTTTGGTTTGGAAAAGCCTTGGTTGGGATAGTTCAGATAAAAATATTGATTTCAATAATCCAGAACAACTAAAAAGTGTATGGCCAAATATCCCTGAAGTGTATATTCAATGGGACGAGGCGACTTGCGGGCAAGTGGTTTACCTCTTTAACGAGACACAAAATAATTATAATGGGCGCAGTGAAGAATTTATTGCTTCAATGGTACGTCCAGGTAAAGCTAATAAACAGAAACTAACTATTGCAACAGTTGATATTGGTGGCGGCACAACAGATTTAGTGATTAACGATTACCAATTAGATTATGGTGTAAGTGGTCAAACCAACGGTAGTAATGCTTATATTGTACCAACGCAACGTTTTCGTGATGGATTTAAGGTTGCAGGGGATGATATTTTACTTGATATCATTCAAGATACCGTTCTAACCGCTTTAACAAATGGTCTAAAACAAGCTGGAATTGCAGATCCAAACCCAATTTTATCTACTATTATTGGTTCACAACAACTATCTATCCAAGATGCGGTATTGCGCCAACAACTCACTTTACAGTTATTTACACCGGTTGGATTACAAATATTAAAAGCGTATGAACTTTATGATCCATTACATTCAGAGCAACATGATTATCGTTCTACCTTTGGCGAATTATTACAACATAATACTATGACTGACAATGTGCTTAATTTTATAAATGAACCTATTAGGCGCGCATTAAATAACTCTGAGTTTTCGGTACTTGATTTAAGTATCGATATTAACCTTAAACGTATACATTATTTGTTTATTCGTGGTGATTATTACAACATCTGTAAAACGTTTGATGCATTATCCGAAATTATTAGTTGTTATCAGTGTGATGTTCTTTTATTAACTGGTCGCCCTTCTCGATTACCGGGAATTCAAAGTTATTTCCGATCACGCTTATCTATGCCTGCAGGGCGAATTTTGCCTTTACATGGTTATTATACTGGTGGTTGGTATCCTTTCCATAAACAAGAACGCATTGATGATCCTAAAACAACGGCTGCTGTGGGTGCTATGCTTTGTTTTTTAAGTAAAAATTTACGATTACCTAATTTCTATTTTAGATCTTCTAATATGGATTTATATTCAACAGTTAAATACATTGGACTTTTAGATAATCTTAATATGATTAAAAAAGAAAATGTTTATTATCAAGATATTGACTTAGATAATCCTGATTATGATTTCCCAGATCTCTCATTTGAAATTAGAGGCACCACAAGACTTGGTTTTAGGCAACTCGAAGTTGAAAGGTGGCCAGCATCGCCTATTTATATTTTAACAATTGAAAATAGTGAAGTGGCCAAGCGATTAAGTGCTGAAGGCGTCGTATTAGAAGTTACTCTCGGCATAAAAAACAAACAAAAAACGGTCGAAAATTTTTATATTAAGGATGTAAAAGCCTCTGATGGGCGAGCCTGTAATAAAAATCAGGATATTAAACTAAGTTTAAATACAATGGTTAACTCTGGTTTAATAAGTACGCAATATTGGCTTGATAGTGGAATGATAAAACGATGAAAAACTTAAATGAACAACTTCCTAAATCTTGGGAACAGGTCTATCAAGCATCAGCAAAGGCCATTGAGTGGGTAGATCAAACACGCCATTCATCTAAACGTTTAGATAGTGAAGCAGATAATTTAATTTTAGATTTACGTCGTTTACGTAATAGTGCAAAACGATTGGGTGATGTATCAACTAAGTCTGTTGCAGTTGGTTTTTTTGGATTATCACAGGCAGGTAAATCGTACCTTATTTCAGCGCTAGCTGCGGGTGAAAATGGTAAGCTTGAAACGGTTGTTGATAACGAAGTTTTAGACTTTATTGATCATGTAAACCCTGTAGGTAGTGGTAAAGAAGCGACAGGTCTTGTTACTCGTTTTAGCCGTATTGCTAAAGGTGGTATAGCTAACTATCCGTTAGAATTAAAATTATTTAAAGAGATAGAAATTGTAAAAATCTTAATAAATGCCTATTTTAAAGATTTTGACCAACAAAAAGTATCCAATAAAATTGAGTTTTCACAGCTAAATCAGTTGATTCAAGGGTTAGAAAATAAAAAACAAATAAGCTATGTTGGCGGTATTATTGAAGATGATGTTGTTGATCTTTATGATTATTTATCTGAGAACTTCGGTAACTCGCTTGAAGGTTTGAAAGGGGGATATTGGGAAAAAGCAACGCACCTTCTTCCTTATTTGCCTGTATCTGATCGTGGTGAACTGATTTCTGTTTTATGGGGTGGTATTTCTGAACTCACCACAATCTATACCCAACTAGCGACGACCTTATCAAGTTTTAGTCATGCTGAAACGGTATATGCGCCGCTTTCTGTCTTAATCAAAGATAATAACGGTACTAAGTCACAAATTGACAGTATTATGAATGTTGATATTCTTGAGCGATTAAATACCGACAAAGATTCATCTGTCACTATAACGCCATTAAATGGCGCACCAACAACTATATCTTTAGCTCAATTGGCTTTTTTAACTGCCGAATTAATTTTTCCATTAGTCAATAAAACCAGAGTACCGACATTTGAAAATGTAGATTTACTTGATTTTCCTGGATATCGAGGCCGTCTAAACTTGATATCGATTTCTGATGTTAAAGAAGGTAATCCAATTGCTCAGCTTTTATTGCGTGGTAAAGTTGCTTATCTTTTTGAAAAATATACTGACAGCCAGGAAATGAATGTGCTAGTTGTTTGTACACCATCAGATAAACAATCTGATGTTAATGATGTAGGTCCAGTACTTGAGCGCTGGATTGATAAAACCCAAGGTGAAACAGCTGAAAAAAGAGCTACTAAAAAGCCGGGATTATTATGGGCAATAACCATGTTTGATAAACGCATTGGCACATCATTAACACTATCTGAAGATAATTTAAAAAATAGCTGGGGCAAAGGAGGTTTGTTACAACAAACTATCTTAGAACGTTTTGGTAGTTATGATTGGTTAAGTAATTGGTCGAACAATCACAAATTTAATAATATTTTTCTAGTTCGAAAACCAGGATTTGATGTGCCATTTTTAAATGTCGAACCGAGCACTAGCCAAGAGATTGATTATAGAGAAAATTATCAAGATAAAATGAATGTATTAAAAAATACATTTGTGCAAAATAGTGATATTAAAGAATATGTGTTCCAGCCAGAAGAAGCATGGGATGCCATGTTAAAACTTAATGATGGCGGTATAGGCCGAATTAGCCAATACTTGGAGCAAGTTGCCATTACGGAAGTAAAACAACAACGTATTGTTGAACAACTTAATGAGAAAATTGATTACATTATTAATATGCGTTTTGATACTTGGTATCAAGCGGATAGTGATGAAGAGCTAGTTAAGAAAAAGCAAGTAATTGCTGATGCAGTTAAAGAATTGCAAAGTAAAGCACTATTATTAGGTGAACTACTTAAAGTGTTTGAATTACCAGATCAAACAATTAGAGCACTTTATCATTCCAATACAATAGAAAATGAAACACAGCAAGATAGCAATGATAATTTGTTAGATAATTTATCGAATGATTTTGGTTTAAATGCTGATTTCGAGTTATTTTCTGATGAGAATTCACCATTGACCACTAAACAAGTTGCCACATTACCAACCGAATCAAAGTTTGCTAAAACTGTTTTTTCGGCATGGTTAGAGCATTTAAGGAATATTGTATTAGATAAGCATATTTTACAGTTTTTTGGTATCAATCAAAAATCACTCTCTTTTATTGTAGAAGAACTTATTACTGCAGCTAATCGAATGAAACTTGAAGCAAGTTTAACCGAGCATATTTTGAATAACGAAAATACTGGTAGTAAGCGTGATGATCTAGAATCTAGACAAATTAGTACTATTCACACTTTACTAGCCGATTTTATTGCATGGCTTGGTTTTATTCAAGGGCAGGGAAGTGATATACCAATGAGTAAAGTTAATCAGGGGAAACCGATATTTTCTTCACCGCTAAGTGAATTGAATGTTCAATCATCACATTCATTACCGAAACTGGACGATAAAACTAAAAATTATTCCCAGTATGCGATATTTGATTGGTTTGTTGCATTTGCAATGCTTGCGCAAGAAAATGTGGGGCACCATGCAGGACGAGAAATTAGTCAAGAACAAAATAGCCGATTGGGTGAAATTCTTAATTTTTTCAAACAATCGCAGATTAATTAAAATTAAATAAAAAATAGAGTAATAGGGAAGTCTTATTTGAGTTGAAAATGTTTCCCTATTCAATAGATCGGATGAATAATACTCGCGTATTTGAGTATAAAAATAGAGGATATCATGGCATTAAGAATTGAATTAGATAGTTATAAACCCGGTATTGCGAAGTTTTTAGCTCAAAAATGGAGTGGTAGTTCTCAAATTGATATACTTGTACAACGCAATCAGGATGGCTATTACTTATCTGGTTTGAATCAATGGAACCCCGAAAAAAATTGGCATACTCTTGAAAATATGTCAGTTGAAAATGAAAAATTAACGGGATACGTTGGTGAATGGTTGGTCGACTCTTTGGTGACACAAGAAAGTCAGCTCCGATTTCTTATACAAATTCGTGATAAGCAAAATCAAAGTTATGTTGATGGTGGTGTTGTTAGTATTGCAGAAACTGTTTTTGCCTCAACAGCATTAAACGCACAAACAACTTTATCTAATGAAGAACAAGTTATAGAACATCCTGAGCCAGTTAATGATCCTATTGTTGAAGATGAACCGCCATTAATTGAAGAATCTAATATTACCTCTCAAAAGGAAACATTAGTCGAACCTATTGAAACGGAGTCAGAATCTGGAATAACTCCTGAGGAACCAGTTAAATCAAAAAGTCGCCTAGGGCTAATTGTTTCTATTGTTGTTGGATGTATGATACTAATTGGACTAGGTCTTGCGGCGTGGTATTTTTTATTTTTCCAAAAACAATTACAACCGACTCCCACAGTGGAAGTTAGTGAACAATGTAGTTTAAGCAACATTTCTACTGATGATTTAACATTTATTCAACAATGTTTACAGACTAAACCTGAAACGGGAGCAATTATTCAGATAATTACTGAAGCTAAAAAAGCAGGAAAATGTAATATAGCTCAGCGTTTATATGCAAATCAAGCACAAACAAATGCTAACATTGCTATGCTATATGCAAAAGAGTATGACGAAAAATTTTATGAAGTGAATAATTGTTTTGAAGCTGATAAAGAAACGGCTATTTATTGGTATGAAACATCTTTGACTAACGATCCAAAGAATACATTCGTTAAAGATCGTTTAACCCAATTACAAAAATAGTGAGGAGCAAGAATGAATAAGCTAGCTATCTCAAAACTGATTTCCACAATAGGTTTAACATGTTTACCATTAATTGGTTTTGCCGCAGAGCCACTTAAGCAGGTAGGTAAAAAAACGCTATATCAGCGTGTACTAAGTACGCCAACATGCGAATTAAAAAGTAATATTGCTGATCCTACTGGTAAATCTTTACCTGCATTTTCACGTTATTATGTTTATGAGCGCAAAAATCAGAATAATCAGCAATGGCTTAATGTAGGACCAGATTCTTATGGAAAAACTATTGGTTGGATTAATGATTCATGTACTATTGCTTGGAATATGCAAATGACATTAGTTTTTACTAATCCAGTTGATCGTGATCCTTTGCTATTTTTCAAGGATAAGGCTGCATTGACTGCGATTGTTGATGCCGATAAACCTGAAACTTTATTAAAACCTATTCGTGAAGCTCTAAAAGCGAATAAAGCAGCTCCAGAAGTACTTGCTCAAGAACCTAAAGAGTTTGTAGATTTTAAAAGTAATTTCTATTTATTACCTATTTTGCAAGGTGAAGAAGTAATGAATGGGCGAGGGTTTTATGAGCGAGTGCTAGAGGTCGCATCAGTAAGTAAACAAGAATCATTGATAAAAAATAACCCAAAGCAAAACACTGCTCAAACTGCTGATGATAGTGCAAATCAAGTAGTACCTTTTAAAGCCGCTATTGTGTTTGTTATTGATTCAACTATTTCTATGGATCCTTATATTTCAAGAACTAAAGAAGCGGTAACGCGAGTTTATCAGCATATTGAAAAAGAAAAGCTACAAGAACAAGTAAAATTCGGATTGATATCATTCCGCTCAAGCTTAAAAGCATCGGATAAGCTCGAATTTGTTACTAAGATTTTTGCCGACCCAAATAAAGTTAAGGATAAAGAAGACTTTAAAAAGTTAAGTGCTTCACTTAAACAAGCTTCTGTTTCTACCTCGTATTTTGCGGAAGATTCTTATGCGGGCATTGCTCAAGCATTAAATGATATTAATTGGAATAGTTTTGGCGCACGTTATATGATTTTAATAACAGATGCTAGTGCGATTCCGGGGGATGATAAGCTTTCTAGTACTGGCATGGATGCAGCGCAATTAAGGCTTGAAGCTCAGCATAAAGGAGTTGCCATTTATGCACTACATTTAAAAACGCCAAGTGGTGCAAAAGATCACCAAGTAGCGGCAGCACAATATTCAGACTTAACTTATAACGATTTCATTCATAAATCACTTTATTACCCAGTTAATGCTGGTGATGTTAATGAATTTGGTAAAAAAGTAGATTTATTAGCGCAAGCACTATCTGAACAAGTCAAACTAGCATATAGAGGTGAAGCTTCTGTTGGTAATGCTCTAAATGCAAAAGATGATAACTCTGATATGTTAAAAGATGCATTGTTATTAAGTAAGGCAATGCAACTTGCTTATTTAGGGGATGTAAAAGGTACTAAAGCACCGTCAGTTTTTAAGGCTTGGATTGCCGATAAAGATTTTGTTAAACCAACTATACCAACAGCAGAGCCACGTATATTATTAACAAAATCACAACTGAGTGATCTGAGTGATGTTGTTAGCAAAATTGCAAATGCAGCTAATGATGGATTGATTTCTGCCGATGATATGTTTTCGCAACTTCGCTCTGTTGCTGCCGCAATGGGGCAAGATCCAAGTAAATTAAAATCAGATTCTGTCACAAAAATTGCAGATTTGGGTTTACTTGGTGAATATTTAGATAATATCCCTTATAAGAGCGATGTAACGGGGCTTGATCAAGATACATGGAAAAGTATGAGTGGGCTTGAACAAGAAAAATTTATTCGTAATTTAAATAGTAAAATTCGCTATTATCAAAAATGTAATGCAGATGTAGATCGTTGGATTTCATTAGCTGAAGGTAGCGATCCGCGTGAGAATGTGTATCCTATACCATTAGAAATGTTGCCATAAAGTTGTGTTGTTAGAAAATATGTTAACCATCAATCAAATTGCAATTTCACGCTCAACAGGCAAATCCTTTTTTAGTGTTTGCCTACCAAAGCTAACTGTAAAAGCTGGTGAGGTGGTCGTTATTCAGGGCGACAGTGGTGCTGGTAAAAGTACTTTACTTGAAATGGTGGGGATGATTC
Source organism: Gilliamella sp. BG2 (assembly GCF_046635645.1). Taxonomy (NCBI): domain Bacteria; kingdom Pseudomonadati; phylum Pseudomonadota; class Gammaproteobacteria; order Orbales; family Orbaceae; genus Gilliamella; species Gilliamella sp. BG2. Next base: position 131,457 of record NZ_JBIDFF010000001.1, on the reverse strand, counting down.
TAAAACCAGACGAAATTGGCTGTTATAATCTGGCTATAGATAGTTGTGATATCGATATTGCAACACTCATCAAACAAGATAAAATAGATCAATTGGCAGATGTTCGTGCTAAGTATTTAGGTTTTATGTTACAAACAGGTGGATTACTGCCATTTTTAACGGTTCGTGACAACATTTTATTATCGTTAAAGTTATTACAGAAAAAAGTGGATAATGATCGCTTTGATTATTTAGTGCAAAAACTCAACATTATTCATTTACTAAATAAATATCCTAAACAGTTATCAATTGGTGAAAGGCAACGAGCTTCCTTTATTCGCTCTATTATTCATAAACCTGCGTTATTACTCGCCGATGAGCCGACTTCGGCATTGGATCCCTATAATGCAAATTTACTTTTTGATTTAATTATAGAACAAGCTCAGCAGGATAATATAGCTGCCATGATTGTAACACATGACCTGCAGCGTATAGCTAACAAAGGATTATTTACTTTATCGGCTAAATTAACCTCCTCACAATCTTCGGAATTTCTACCATTACAAGATAAGGCATAAAAGATGACTAAAGCAATATCAAAATGGTTACTTATAACTCGTTTGTCTGTAGCTGACTTATGGTATGACAAAAAAGTTTCATTTTGTATTATTGCCTCAGTAATATCAGTAATTACACCGCTATTATTGCTATTTAGTTTAAAATATGGTGTGGTTTCTCAACTTCGAGAGCAATTGCTTAATGACCCGCAAAATTTAGAAGTAAAAATAGTTGGTAATTTACAACTAAAAGATGAAGTGTTTGAGTGGATAAAGAAACAGCCAGAAACAGCTTTTGTTATTCCATTAACTCGTTCATTAAATACGCAAGCTGATTTAATGAAAGATGCTAGCCATTTTGTTAATAATGCCGAAATTATACCTACAGCCAAAGATGATCCAATAACAAAAAACTTGCCATTACTTAATAATAAAAAACAAATTTTATTAAGTTCATTATCAGCCGAAAAAATGCAAGTAACAGTAGGAAGTCGAGTCAAAATGGTAATTACTAGGCAGCTTGATGGAAAACTAGAAAAAGGCATGACTGAATTAGATGTGGTTGGCATTATTCCCGAAAACCGTTATAGCCGTGCCGCGGTTTTTGTTACTTTAGAATTGCTTATTGATATGGAAAATTATTATGATGGTTATCAAAGTGACATTTTTCCAACCTCAACAGGACAATTAAATCCACCTGAACATACCTCGTTCGCACGAGCTCGTATTTATGCAGACTCACTTGATAATGTATCACCACTAGCATTTAAATTAAGAGAAAAACACATTGAAACGCGTACACAGGCTAACGCAATTGAAAACATGCAAGCGATTAATAGAGTACTTAATTTTATTTTTAGCGTTATTGCAATTACAGCGATTTTGGGGTGTGTTTTATCATTTATAGGATCATTTTTATCAAATATTGAACGCAAACGTAAAGATATTGCCTTTATGCGATTAATCGGTTTTCGCTCTAAAGGTATTATGCTTTATTTAATAAACCAAGCTATGATTTTAAGCTGTTTGGCTTTTGTTGCCTCTTGTACTCTTTTTGTAATAGGTAATTATGCGTTTAATTTAGTTTTAGGTAAAAATTTGGTTTCACAATCTGTTGTAAGTCAATTACAATTTTATCATCTTATCATTGCCTTTTTACTCACTTTATTTATTGCTGCAGGCATTGTGCTTATAGGAGGGCGACGTGCTATCAAAATTCAACCAGCAGAAAGCTTACGTGAAGCATAATTGTACTCGATACGTCCGACTAGCTTGTTGGGGATTGGCTGCAATTAATCTACATCCATCATTAAGTTTTGCTCAACCTTGGGATAGTAAATTTTATAATCCCAAACCAACAAAAGATGACGTGATTTTACCTATGCCATGTGATGGCAGTTTAGTGATGAAAAAGGTTTTTACCCCGACCAATAAACCGTTAGATGATATTAAAATCATTTTAGGTAGTAACCAAAAAGAACTCGGTTTTGCCGAGTATGCAACACCTAATTATATTGCTGGTAGTTTTTCTGATGCAGGTAAAGAACGGTATTACCTGATAGGTAAATATGAGATTACCGCATTGCAATATCAATCAGTAATGAACGAGACTTGTCCAACTCCTAAAGTAAATCTTTCTTTTCCCATTACTGATATTAGCTGGTTTGATGTCATCGCCTTTACGGATAAATATAATCGTTGGTTAATTGAAAACCAATCAAAAATAAAATCAAGTAATTTACCTAATGGTTATGTTCGTTTACCTAATAATACCGAATGGGAGTATGCCGCTCGCGGTGGGTCAAAAGTGACAGAATCGGAGTTTCGTGAATCCCTATTTCCGATGAAAGGTAATCTCGAAAGCTATGCATGGTTTTCTGGCGCAAAATCTGCTAATGGTAAATTACAACTGATTGGTAGGTTAGAACCTAACCCGCTAGATCTTTATGATATTTTAGGTAATGCAAGCGAAATGATGTTTGATTCGTTTCGAATGAATAAACTAGATCGCTACCATGGTCAACAAGGTGGAGTGATTGTCCGTGGTGGGAGTTATTTAACACCAGAATCATCAACTACCAGTGCTTTTCGTACCGAAAAACCTTTTTATGATGATAAAGGTGCGTATAAAAGTAAAGATGTTGGGTTTCGTTTAGTTTATACAACCGAAGTGATGAATTCGAATGACAAAATCAAAGAGTTAGATAAAGAATGGAGTCAGTTAGGTAACGAAACAGACAGCACAAAAAATGGTAATGTCGTTAATGAGCTTGAAAAAATCACCAAACAAGTTGAAGATGAAAAAACAAAAAAAGAATTAAATAAACTAAATACGCTTTTAAGAAGTGCTAATCAAGCTCGAGATGAACAACGGGATCGTTCCATTCAATCGGCATTACAGCTAGGCGCATTTTTGTGCGCTAATGTTTCAGATTTAAACAGCAAATTTGAGTATAATGACAATTTATATAAAACAATGACCAATGAGGTTTGTGATCCAAAAGAAACAGACGCATTGGAAGATGACAATATGTGCTCAAAAGCGAAGCTAGATAATTTAAAAAAAGTTGTTGATGAATCTAAAAGTGCACGGGATTTTATATTGAAATATTATTCCGACACAATAGTTAATACTGCGTCAAATTACGAAAAAAATACGATTAATGATCAAGCCAAATCAACTCAATTTATTTTAGAAAATAGTGGCAAAGCTAATATGAGTGATTATTTAAAACTTTACTTCAAACATATTAATCAATATATTGAATCGGGAAAAATCGAACGAACGGTTTGGCTACAAACATGTACCGAAATAAAAGGAAATAAATGATGAATAAAATTATCCTAACACTTGCTTTGTGTGTATCGCTTATTCTAACAGGATGCCAAGGTTCTGGCGGAGTGAGCTCCAGAAATGTCGATCCCGCATTGGCCAAAAGTAATACAGCTAAATTTTTTAGTAAATCAGCGTGGCAATCCTGTGCTATTGGTGCTGGTTTGGGCGGTATTGGCTGTATGCTAGCAGGAGGAAAAACAGGCGTATGTATTGCGTCTGCAGCCGTAGGTTGTGGTGTTATGATGGGAGCAAACTATTATCTTGACAACAAACGAGCAGAATATGCGGATGCTGAAATGCGCCTCGATGTTTACATCCAAGATATTCAACAAAACACTTACGAAGTACAAGCTGTAACTGAAACAGCTAAAGCTGTATTAGATAAGAATTTAGCGACACTTAATGTATTAAATAATCAAATTAAAAAAGAAACCTTAAATAAAAAACAGGCTCAAAAAGATTTAGTTCAAATTGATGCTAATATTGCTTATTTACAAGATAAATTACAACGCATGAGAGGCGTTGAAAATGATTGGATTTCAATATCATCTCAAGAACGACAATCAGGTATGAATGTATCAAAACTTGATAAACAAATAAGCCAATTACATAAACAAATTTCAGTACTTGAAAATCAAATTAATCTTGTTACAAAACAACGTTCAGCGGTTAAGGTTAGCTAATTATGAAAAAAAAATATCTTCTATTACTCAGCCCGTTTATTTTTTTAGTTGGTTGTTCAACAACGCCCGAACAGTGTGATCCAACTAATACTAACATTGGTATTATGGACAAAATCAGCTGTAATTATTCAGGGAATTACCAAGCTAGAATTGATCAAAAAAAGCAAATTCTAGAGAATGAAGTAAGAGCTAATCAGCAGTTTAAAGAAATTTATGCCGTAATTGAAAAACAAAAAAATGACACTTCATTAAGCATTAAACAAAAACAGGCACAGCAGCAAAAATTAAAAACTGATTTAACTAAACTAACTGATGAGGTTAAACAAAAAGCCCAAGGCCGTGACGATCTACAGGCTCAAGTCAGAGATATAGAACAGCAACTGAAAAAAGTTAACAATTCAGGTAGTTCTGAACTTGAAAAACAAGTTGAGTTAGAAAAGTTAAATAAAAAACTTCAACAATTGCAAAAAGCACTGAATATATAAATATATTCTGGTTTAATCAATATTCAAACAAAAACTGAAGTTAAATAAAAGGGAATAAATAGGCAATGCAGCGAATAACAAGAGTTATGTGTGATCGTAATAATTCTGAAAAAATATCTTTATTAGATCAATATAATTCATTGTTAGCATTGCTAAAACCGTATTTAACTGATCGTACTTTTTCTATCTTAGCAATAGCAAGATTGATTGACGATAATCAATATATTGGTTGGTATACCGAGTTAGAAGGACAACCTGTTTTATTGAACGAAATTAGTGATCAATCACTTAAAGCTAAGATAGAAAAAACGCTACAATATCGTATTAACGATATCGAAACAACTGTTAAGATAATACCCATAACAGCTGAGCAGCAGGCATTCATTTCATCATGGTTACCTAGAATTAAAAGTTTAGGCAATCATATTTATGTTATTAATGATGAGCCGGTTATTGTTAATACCTTTGAAGACCCTGTTTTACCTGCTCCAGCACCAGTTATTCTTCCAAAATCATTTTGGCGTTGGTGGCATTTTTTACTTCTGGCCCTATTATTACTTTCTTTGCTTGGTATTATTTGGTACTTATTTTGCCCATATGGAAAAGCAAAGCCTACGATTCCTGATACAAAGCCTGTAATTACTCAGCCAGTTGAAGAAAAGAAATCAGACCCACCAAAAGAAGAGCAACAACCTGTTGTAAAATCGGAGCCTGAACCGATACCAGCACCTAAAAGTTGTATTACTCGTGAAGAAATTGCGAATAATACAGACACACCAAAAATGGTTATGATATTTGACAATTCAGCATCGATGTCATTGACTTTAATGGAAACTCAGGCATCCATTAATCAATACTTGCATGCTGATTTTTATTCAATGACACAACAAGAAATTGATGAATATGAAAAACGAATGACTCGCTTACCAAATCGGTTATCAACAAGTAAAAAAGTAGCATTGTCGAGCATTGATAAAATACAAGCAGACGTTAATATTGCGCTAGTAACTCTATCTGCTTGTCCTGTTGCACAAACTACTCCATTTTATCATTATGAAAATAGAAGCAAGTTAAAAAATAAAATAAATAGGTTACAACCATTAGAAAATAAAAGCGCAACACCTTTATATAGTGGTATAAAACAAGCAAGTAAAATGCTTGATGGTGTAAACCGTGATGATTACATATTAGTTATTAGTGATGGTGAAGATAACTGTACCAAAGCTAATATTTGTGCTTTAGCGAACAAAATTGCCACTCAACAACCTCGTTTAAAAATAAATATTGTTGATATCGCTGGGCAGCATAAAATTGACTGTGTAGCAAACAAAACTGGAGGTAAGGTTTATATAGCTCAAAGTCCAAAACAGATAATTAACCAAATGGATAAAGCTATTTCGAGTATGAATATTAGTAAACCTATATGCGAATAATCAATTTTAAATAAAACGATACAATTACATAGCTCGAATGTATCGTTTTTTATATTTTTATCTATAAAAGTTAGATTTAGCACATTATTTAGAGTAATAATATGAGAATGTAAGGAATTAAATCAATAATGCAACGAATAACGCGGATAGTCTTTGATTATAATAATCTAGAGAAAATTTCTCTATTAGAACAATATAATTCCTTAATATTATTATTAAAATCACATTTAACTGATCGTACTTTTTCGGTTTTAGCAATACCAAAATTGATTGATAACAATGAATATATTGGATGGTACACTAATCTTGAAGGGCAACCTATATTACTTGATAGTCTTGTCGATGAATCGCATAGAAACAAAATAGCCAAGACATTACAAACACGTATTAATGATATTGAAAATGCTATTAAACTAATGCCATTAAACGGTGAAGAGCGAAATTTAGTTTCAGCATGGCTTCCAAGAATTAAAAGTTTAGGTAACCTAATTTATGTTATTAATGATGAGCCCGTTATTATTAATACCTTTGAAGAACCAGTTTTACCTGTAGTAGCTCCAGTTATTCCACTAAAACCATTTTGGCGTTGGTGGCATTTTTTACTATTAGCCTTATTGCTTGTTGGTTTGCTTGGTATTCTGTGGTATTTATTTTGCCCTTTTGGTAAACAAAAAACAGTTGTTCCCGATCCTATAGCTATTGTTGCGCCGGCTGTTATAGTGAAGAAGCCTGAACCTAAACCGGCGTCTGAGCCTGTTACTGAGCCAAAAGATACCGTGCCTGAAGAATCTACGCCAATTGCAACATCAGAGCCTAAACCTGAACCGATACCTCAGCCACCGTTAAAGCCAAAGGTAAAAAATCCACCGAACTGTATAACCAAAGAAGAGATGAATAAAGATCCTAATCCATCTAAAATGGCAATAGTGTTTGATAATTCATTATCAATGACAGTAACATTAAATGAATCACCATCAGCGGTTGAACAATATTTTCGATATTTGACGTATGGTAGTAATATGTCAGAAGAAGAAAGAATCAAATACGAAAAGCGTATGACCCGTTTACCAACTCGTTTATCAAGTAGTAAGAGTGTGGCTACATCGAGTATTGATAAGATACAACCAAATATTGGTATTTCACTGGTAACGTTGACTAATTGCCCAGCAGCAGAAGTTTCGCCGTTTTATAATTACAAAAATCGCCCATCACTAAAGCATAGAATTAGAAACTTAACACCGACTGCAGCCGGAGGAGGTGGAACACCTTTATATAATGGTTTAGAAAAAGCGAGTAAAATGCTTGATGGCATAAATCGTGATGATTATATTCTTATTATTAGCGATGGTGAAGATAATTGTACAAGGAAAAATATTTGTACATTAGCAAATTATATAGCTGCACAAAAACCACGATTAAAGATTAATATTGTGGATATTGCTGGTGAACACAAAATTGACTGTATTGCTAATGCAACAGGTGGAAAAGTTTATATTGCTCAAAGCCCTAAAGATATGATTAAACAAATGAATAAAGCGGTTTCAAATTTGAAAATTGATAGGCCTGTGTGCCAATAAATAATAAAAAATTATATTAACTAATTTTATTGAGTTTTTTTAATTCAATTATACAGCTATACAGTTATTTGAGCTCGACAATGTTTCGGACTTTTTTATAGAATAAATAACATTCGTACTAACGCCCGATTTGGCGAATTTTATGCGAAATTCCATAAGGCCAAGCCAACAGGAATGTTTGGCTGCGCTAGTCAAGAACGAATTATAGAGGATGAGTTAAAACTGAGCGCTGGCGGATATATTTTCTGTAACAAATTTGAATATTTGAGCAAAGTGAAGATGATCTCGAAAAGGCGAGTATCAGGATAATATGAGTAAATATAAGTAGGCTTTATTCTGTACAGCTAAGAATGAGATTGTTAAATGGGATCTGGCAATTCGCATAGCTTGCTTGCCACTATTGTTATTTATTCCACCAAAAGGCTAAAACGTCTAAAACCACTACACCAAACAAAATCTTAGCACGCTGTAACCAACAGATTTAATTTAAAAAAGCAAAACAAAAATTCCAATACAATCAAATTCTATATCTTGATGGTTTTAAATCAAAATAAACGCTCACAACACCGTAAAGTAAATATGGGAATCTTCTTTATGGTGTCAGAATGTAATGACAATTATAAGTAAGAGCAGCACGCAAAACAGGAGGTTTGGTGGATTATTTTGTTGTTGCCATTACTATGTTTAAATTGGTGAGTAAAAATTATAAAGGTAAATTACGTTTAATCATACATTGTTTATAAGCATCAAAAGCTTTTTGATTTAATTTCATGCCATACATATAAAGAATGCCGTAGCACAAAACTGCAAGAGCAACACTATCTTTGTATTTTTTAAACATATTATAGTGTTGTATTAATATTTCATCACTTATTTTATCACTTTTTTTATCTGATTTTACTTGCTTTATAATTGTGTAACATAGCAATAGAATAAATATGCCTAAGAAAGTCAACAGTCCGATAATTAATGCAGCAAAAACTGCAAGTCCCATAATGGTTTGTAAAAAATTCATCATTTTTAAATTCTCCTATTTCTCAATTTAATAAAATATGCTTTTATATTAGTATTATTTTCAATCATTACCATAGTTAGGCTTTAAAACGGAAAAAACACCGGTACTAAAGCAATATCTACCGCCATTACTAAAAACGTTAATGGTACACCAATTTTGACAAAATCGCTAAAGCTGTATCCTCCCGGTGCCACCACCATGGTTTTAATCGGTGAGGATACGGGCGTAATAAATGACGATGATGTGGCAATTGCCACCGTCATGGCAAATGGATAAGGTGAGTAACCGAATTTTAGTCCTAAATCAATAGCGATTGGCGCAATTAAAATTGCTGTTGCAGTATTGGATATAAATAATCCAATTGTTGAGCATAATAAGAAAATAAATGTTAGCACCATGTATGGGCCGAAAGAGCGTAAATGGACTTCAAGCCAAGCTGATATGAGTGAAATTCCCCCCGTTTTGTTGAGTGCTAGTGCAAAAGGCATCATACCTATAATTAGAATTAAGGTTGGCCAATGTATGGATTTATAGGCATTGGTCATGTCAATGCATCGTGTTGCCCCCATCAGTAAGCAGGCGATTAATGCCGCAACCACATTAGGCACAATACCTGTCACCATTAAAATAATCATAATGGCGAGATTAATTAAAGCCGCTGGTGCTTGTGAGCTTGCTGGTGCAATATCGTCGATATCGGCTGGAAAGTCTAATACAACAAAGTCATTGGTTCGAGTTTGTAGTTTTTGGATCGAACCCCAGTCACCACAAACTAATAATGTATCACTCATTTCTAAACGTTCTTGGAATAAGTTGTTTGTTTCAACTGGTGCATGATTACGCCAAATACCAATTACAGTCAGGAAATATTTTCCTCTAAAATCAATTTCATTAAGTGTTTTTCCACACAGTGTCGATTCTGGGAGCAGGGCAACTTCGGCCATGCCGACTTGTTTAACCTGTTCTGAAAAATATTCACCTCGTAATACTTTCGGTTCAAGGTTGTTAGTGTTTAAAAAGGTTCGATAATCGGCTTCGGAGTGTGACATATCGAGTAATAAAATATCATTTTCACGAAATTCGGTTGAGCCATTAACGGGGATTAGTACTTTGTGGAATTTGCGCCAACGTTCAATACCAATAACATTTACACCATGTTCACTACGCAAATGTAAGCCATCAATTGTGCGCCCAACAAAAGGTGAGCCAGCTAGTATTTGTGCTCGATGGGCTCGGCCAATTAATTTATAGTCTCGAATTAAATCGGTGATTTTTCGTCTTTGTGGTTGGGTATTAGTTGGGGTAACTTGTTCTGCTGTGAGTAACCAATTGCGTGTTAATATGCAATATATAACCCCGACAATTAAAACACCAATACCAATTGGGGTGATCGAGAAAAAACTGAATTCAGTCAAAGCGGCACGGTTTAATTCACTGTTTACCACAAGGTTTGGTGCGGTGGCAACCAGTGTCATCATGCCACTTATTAATGCCGCAATACAAAGTGGCATCATTAATTTTTTTACATGAATACCGGTATGGTTAGCAATGCTAATGGCAACAGGTATAAAAATTGCAACTACGCCAGTTGAGCTCATCACTGAGCCAAGTAAAGCAACGCCTAACATAATACAGGTGATAATGCGAATATCGTTTTTGCCTGCAACTTTTAATATGTATTCGCTCATTTTGTATGAAATGCCTGTTCTAACCAAGCTTTCACCAATAATAAATAGAAGGGCAATTAAGATAATATTAGGATCGCTAAATCCAGCGAGGGCTTCAGCTGGTGTTAATACACCTGTGATGGTGATTGCCGTGATTGTGAGCAATGCAATAATGTCCATTCTTAATTTGCTGAACGAAAACATTAAAATTGCTATTAATAATAATATGCAGACAGTAATAAGTGGGTAATATTCAATAAAATAATTAGGTAAGAATTTAGCGATTGATGATACTAAACCATCCTCAGATGACAAATGTTCCACAAAAAGTAGCTCTATGATACAGATTACATTTTGTACATAATACCTTGATTTATTGTAATAGGGAATATCTCTAAATAAAGTTTATATGGCTATAATTACTTTATCGTTAATTTTTTTTACGTTATTTTTCGTTTTTTAACATTTTTTGCTATTTTCTTTATGACCTATTCGCATTATTGAAAAGTAGGTGTAATTTAAGCAACTAAACCTATTTAATCGTTAACTCTTTAGGAGAGAATATGTCATCAAAAAAATCTGTTGCACAAATTATAGTTGATGTTTTGTCTGAAGCAGGTGTTAAGCATTGTTATGGTATTGTTGGGGATACTTTGAATCATATTACTTCTTCTATTAAAAAAAGTAATATTGAATGGGTACATGTTCGTCATGAGGAAGTCGGTGCTTTTGCCGCAGGGGCAGAAGCTTATTTAACAGACCAAATTACGGCTTGTGCTGGATCTTGTGGTCCAGGAAGTTTGCATTTTATTAACGGTATTTATGAAGCACACCGTAATAAAGTACCTGTTGTTTTATTGGCAAGCCAATTGGTGACTTCGCAACAAGGTACCGATTTTCCGCAAGAAGTTGACTTTGAATCTATTTATAAAAATTGTTCTGTATTTTGTCAGCAAATCAATGATCCAACCCAAGCAAGACAAATAACAACCGCAGCAGTTCAAGCTGCAATTAATCAACGAGGTGTAGCTGTTTTAGTGGTACCTTATAATATTAGTTTAATTAAGGTTGAAGATAATAGTGGGCATAAAATTTATCATCCTAAACCTATTATTCGCCCGTCAAATGAAGAATTGAATCAAATCGCAGAAATACTTAATAATAATCATAAAATAGCTATCTTCGCTGGGCAAGGAGTGTGTGAGGCTCACGATGAGCTTATTGCCTTTGCTGAAAAATTAAAATCACCTATTGTGCATACATCGAGGGGTAAAGATTTTGTCGAGTATGATAATCCTTATAACGTTGGTATGACTGGTATGTTTGGTATGGAGTCAGGAACAACAGCGATTAAAGAGTGTGATGTGTTAATTATGTTAGGTGCTGATTTTGCGTGGTCGCAATTTTATCCTGATAAAGCGATTATTATTCAAGTTGATATTGATGCCACTCATCTTGGGCGGCGTCATCCAGTGAGTGTGGGGGTTGTTGGTAGTAGTAAGCCAACGTTAGCCGCTTTAATTCCTTTAGTTGATGAAAAGCAAGATTCTAAGTTTTTAGAAAAATGTCGCCAATTGTATATAAAAGCAATGGATAAATTGAATAAGAAAGCTGTACCATCTCAAACAATGATTCATCCTCAATATTTAACCGAGCTTGTTGATAAATATGCGACACAAGACGCTGTGCTTTGTGCTGATGTTGGATCAGCTATGGTTTGGGCTTGTAGGCATTTTAATACCAACGGAAAAAGACGTACTGTAATTAGTTTGAAACATGGCACAATGGCAAATGCAATGCCGCAAGCGTTAGGTGTGCAAAAAGCATTTCCTAATCGTCAGGTCATTACTTTATCAGGTGATGGTGGTATTAGTATGTTATTAGGCGATTTGTTAACTACAATTCAAGAAAATTTGCCAATTAAAATTATTGTGCTTAATAATAGTTCACTTAATTTTGTTGAATTGGAACAGAAATCAGAAGGTTTAGTTGATCACTATACCGATTTACAGAATCCTAATTTTGCAAAAGTTGCCGATTCGATGGGATTATTTGCGATAAGAGTTGATAACTCTGATTCTCTTGATGAAGCAATGCAATCATTTTTATCGCATCAAGGTCCTGCATTATTAGATGTTAAAACCAGCTCTAATGAATTAGTTATGCCGCCTGAAATTCAAGCATCGCAGGTTATGGGGATGGCGCTTTACAGTGTAAAAGCTTCTTTGCAAGGGAAAATGGGCGATGTAGTAAATCTATTGGTGGATAATTTTATCAAGAAATAGTTTATATTATTTTTTATATTTATTTTAAATGACAAGTTTACAGAGAGTTTTTGTTAAAAACTTTCAGGAAATAGGGGTGTTTCAGTATAATTTGGGGGGGGGCTGCCGCTGATTTGCGGCAGAATAAATGAATTAAAAACTAACGGCGCCTTCTTCTGCGGAAGTTAAATTTTCTCGGATAACGGTAAATAGTTCACGCCCATAACCTAGATGTGAATCCGTTAAGTCGAAAGAATAAGGTTCACGTTTGGCTAATTCTGCTTCGTCTACTAATAATGTTATTTCGCCAGTTTGACCATTAACACGGATCATGTCGCCTTCTTGAACTTTACTGAGTAAACCGCCATCATAAGCTTCGGGGGTGACATGAATTGCGGCAGGTACTTTACCCGAAGCCCCCGATAATCGACCATCAGTTAATAGCGCAACTTTATAACCTTTATCTTGCAGAACACCTAGCGGTGTTATTAGTTTATGCAATTCTGGCATGCCAATTGCTTTTGGGCCTTGATAACGGACAACAACTACGCAGTCTTTATCTAGTTTGCCTGCTTTATATTCGGCATCTAAATCATATTGGCTATTAAAGATGACTGCTGGTGCTTCAATAATTTGATGTTCAGGTGCAACGGCTGATGTTTTCATAATTGCACGACCAAGATTTCCTGACATCACTTTTAATCCACCATGAGAATTAAATGGTCTTTTGATTGATGCAATGACGCTGTCATCTAATGATTTTGTTGGACCTTCACGGAAAGTAAGTTTGCCATTTTCTAAAATAGGTTCTTGAGTATAACGACTAAGTCCACGCCCTACTACAGTTTCAACATCTTCATGTAATAAACCACCCGATAATAATTCGCGAACCAATAAAGATGTCCCTCCAGCGGCTTGAAAATAGTTTATATCGGCTGGACCATTCGGGTAAATTCGGCAAAGTAGTGGTACTGCTGTTGATAGATCTGAAATATCATTCCAATTAATAATTATGCCTGCTGCTTTAGCCATCGCCACAATATGCATTGTTAAATTAGTTGAACCGCCAGTTGCGAGTAGTGCAACTAGACCATTGACAATCACCTTTTCATCTACCATTTTACCAATAGGCATATAGTTTCCTGATTGGTTGGTTAGGCGAGTAATTTGTTTAGCAGCAGCATTGGTTAATTCATAACGTAATGCTGTTTCAGGATGAACAAAGGCCGTCCCTGGCAAATGTAGTCCCATTAATTCAATAACCATTTGGTTACTATTTGCGGTACCATAAAAAGTACAAGTACCACTAGTGTGATAAGATGCCGATTCTGATTCAAGTAAGTCTTCACGCGAAGCTTTACCTTCTGAGTAAAGCTGGCGGATACGCACCTTTTCTTTATTAGGTAAGCCCGATGGCATTGGTCCTGCAGGTACAAAAATAGCAGGTAAGTGACCAAACGTTAATGCGCCAATAAATAGACCTGGTACAATTTTATCGCATATTCCAAGATATAGAGCACCATCAAACATATTATGTGAAAGCCCGACAGCAACCGACATTGCAATCACATCACGGCTCATTAATGATAGCTCCATTCCAGGCTCGCCTTGAGTTACACCGTCGCACATGGCAGGTACTCCACCAGCCATTTGCCCAACTGCGCCAACTTCGTGAAGTGCTTTTCGAATTTGTTCAGGATAAAACTCATACGGTTTATGAGCTGATAACATGTCATTATAAGAACTAATAATCCCTATGTTACTTTTTAAAATGTTTTTTAGATCACTTTTATCATCGCTACAACAAGCAGCAAAACCATGGGCTAAATTACTACATGGTAAACTAGATCGAGTTACTTTTTTATGCATAGCTCTTTCTATTTTTTGCAGATAAGCGGTACGAGATGCCCTAGAACGCTCAATAATACGTTGAGTTACAGCCTGAATAGTCGGATTCACATTGACCTCGTCTTATTTTTTTTCTATTTTTTTAACAATGACATATTGTGCGTATTACTTTTTCAGTATCGTGCACAACCTTTTCTAATGGTTGTTCAATATTGATGTTGTAGACATCTTTTTCATCAGTAGTTGGTTCTTCTAGAGTATCGAATTGGGATTGAAGCATCCCTGTTTTTTGGTAGTGTCCTTTACGTTTAGCTAGTCTTTCAGCGATTACATCGAAACTTCCTTTCAAATAAATAAAATGTACGTTTTTATTCTCACCGCGAATAATATCTCGATATTTTCGTTTTAATGCCGAACAGATAATAATTGAGACATCGTTAACATTACTCATAGCAAATACGGCATTACTGATTAAGCTAAGCCAAGGCATTCTATCTTCATCGTTTAAAGGTGTACCGCTCCGCATTTTTAAAATATTAGCCTTTGGATGTAAAAAATCACCATCTAAAAAAGCAGCATCCAGATTGTAAGCAACTTGTTTGGCAACAGCTGATTTACCACAACCAGATACTCCCATTAATACAAAAACTTGTTTATTTTTTTTAGTCATTATTGATCCTTCGTACATCCAACTAGTTACGGGTAACATTTTGACATGCTGACCTCTATTTGCAATATAAAAAAAGTTTATTTGTGATCTGGATCAGGTTTTACTTTTAATTATTAATAAATAGAAAATTATCTATTAGTTGAGCGTTACTATTGAAAAATAGATTCCGATCACAAAAATATAAAATCTTATTTGCTTTTCATACAAGTTGTTATTGATACCGCTAAACAGATGCAATCTCCCGTGATACTTGCTGCAAAGCCAGCAACTTATAGTTACGCAGGAATACAATATTTAATCAGTATTTGTGAAACAGCAGCAAGCATTCACTATTTTCCTTTTGCGTTACATTTGGAGCATCATAAAAATATCAGTGATATTCAAACAAAAATAGAGGCAGGAATTCGCTCGATTATGATTGATGCCTTGTATCACCCATTTGAAGAAAACATTGACATAGTTAGTAAAATGGTTGTTTTTAGTCATAAATATAATGCCAGTGTTGAAGCCGAATTAGGGCGGCTTGGCGGGCAAGAAGACGATCTTATTGTCGATAACAAAGATAGTGCTTTTACAGATCCCAATGCGGCAAAAGAGTATGTCGAACGTACAGGAATAGATTCACTTGCGGTAGCTAAATTGTGTATCTTAATTTTTACTCCAAATTTTATATTTTTATCTAAAAGGGTTAATACGTCATATTAACACAACAAATTACCTTTTAAATCTATTACTTAATTGAGTAACTCATTCTATTAATGGCATAAAAAAGTTCTTGACTGTTCAAAAAAAATACGTATTTTAATGGTATAGATTACCTTATGATTTATTTTATATAACCAAAATTATAAATATAAAACAAGGATTAAGCTATGGGCATAATAGATCAATTAGCCAGTCATCTTGATTCACTTGCCAGAATCACCCCGTTGAATCGTTATTCGTTTTCGATAGATGGACTTGAGATGACAACCGAAATTTCGGTCTTATCACTCGAAGGCAAAGAGCAGCTAAATCAGCCTTGGCAATATTGCATTGATTTTACCAGCACAAATCGTCAGATATCCATCGATTCAGTACTCAGCCAAACCGCATCACTGACTTTTCATCCCAACCCCTTACCACTTACACTCACCCAAATAAGCTCACTGGATATTGAAGATAAACCCCGCACACTCTATGGGGTGATTACTGAATTTAGTTTTGTCTCAATGAGTGAAGACCAAGCTCACTATCGGGTGGTGTTTGAATCTAAAGTGGCATTGCTAGCTAACCATCATCAAAGTGCTATTTTTCAAAATAGAAGCGTCGTTGAGGTCGTTGAAGAGGTGTTGCGTAATCACGGTTTTATCGGGATTGATTTTCGAATGGAGTTAAATGAAACTTACCCTGCTCGTGAGTTTATTACCCAGTGGCAAGAAAGTGATTTAAGCTTTATTCAGCGTTTATTAGCTGATGTTGGTATCTGGTTTTATTTTGAAACGCATCCAAAACATCGCTGTGATGTCATGGTCATGAGTGATTATGAACAAGGATTAAAAAAGGCGGATAATATTGCAATTAAGCAGCCCAGTGGTTTAAATGATAGTCGCCGTCATAGCGTATGGGATTTGCAGTTTAGCAGTAAAACCAAACCCAATCAGGTACGTATTAATGATTACAACTACCGCACGGCAAATAACAACCTTCACATCACCGACAATAGTCAACAAAAAGATATCACAACCCGAGGCGATGACTATCGTTATGAAGAGCATCATAAAACAGAGGGAGATATTCAAACTGTTGAAAGTGGCAAATGGTATGCCCACATCCGCCATCAACAACATATTACCGAACAATTAACCATTTATGGAAAATGTAATGATTATCAGTTAGTGCCGGGGCAACTTCTTATTATTGATAGCTGCCCAATTAACGATATCAAAGACGGCATTATCATTGTTGCAACCCATAGTCATGGCGACCGAACCGAATCATACCAAACCCACTTTACCGCCATACCGTTTAATGTACTTAAACCTTATCGTCCTGCGCCATTACCGTGGCCACAAGTAAGCGGTACATTACCGGCAAGAGTGACCAGTCCTAATCACGATACCTATGGCTATATTGACCCTCAAGGGCGCTATCGTATTAAGTTTAACTTTGATTTAAAAAACTGGAAAAAAGGCGAAGAAAGTTTATGGGTTAGGCTTGCTAAGCCTTATTCAGGGAATACTTATGGTTTTCATTTTCCCCTTATTGAGGGTACCGAAGTTGCCGTTGCTTTTACGAATGGCAATCCTGATCGTCCCTATATTGCCCATGCAATGCATGACAGTGCCCACCCAGACCATGTTTCGCTCATCAACAAACACCGTAATGTAATTCGAACACCCGCTAATAACAAATTGCGAATGGATGATAAGCGCGGGCAAGAGCATATCAAACTTGCCACCGAATACGGTAAAACACAACTCAATCTAGGGCATTTAGTTGATAATAAAAAAATTAAGCGGGGTGAAGGCTTTGAACTGCGCACCGATGAGTGGGGTGCAATACGAGCGGGTAAAGGAGTTTATGTTACCACCACAGAGCAAGAAAAAGCCGCTGGCCAACAGCTTGAAATGCAAGATTCAATAAAACAAATCGAAAAATCTTTAAATATTTCTTATGCGCTAATTGAGTGTGGAAAATCAAGCGGTGCCGAACCTGCCGAAATCAGCCAACAACAAGCATTGCAATCAGCAACCAATCAATTACAGCAACCAACGGTTGTTATTCATGGTGATCAAGGCATAGCGCAAACTTCATCAAAAAGCATCCAAAGTGCAGCCAGTGAAAATATTATTGTTACTGCTGGTAAAAACGCTAGCGTGAATATTTTCAAAAAGCTATCAATGGCAGCTGGTGAAATGGTCTCTATTTTTGCGCACAAATTGGGGATTAAGCTGATTGCCGCATCGGGCAGGGTTGAAATTCAAGCGCAGTCAGATGAATTAGAACTCACTGCACAAAAAAATATGTTTATAACCAGTAGTGGCGGTAAAGTAACAATCAATGCTCAACAAGAGTTATTACTACTTAGTGGTGGCGCTGGCATTCGTATTAAAAATGGCACGATAGAGTTAATTGCACCAACTAGCATCTTACAAAAAACAGCTTTACTCTCTTATTCTGGTGCCGAAAGTATTAAAGAAGTGACCCCTTCATTTAATAAAGGCGACTTTTCACGTAAGTTTAAATTACATTTCAATGGTTCATCATCGCAAGTATTAAAAAACCATCCTTATCGAATTCATTTTAGCGATGGCAGCACACAAGATGGGATGACTGATGAAAATGGTGAAACACAAATGTTACCAATGACAGAATTAGAACAACTGAAAATAGAAATATTAACCAAGGATTAACCGATGTCTAATACACATACTTCAGATGATAGTATCACCGAGGTTGACGGTGTGATTGGTTTACCCTCAAACTCTACTGATGCCATGCTAACCCAAAATGTTTGCGTGCCTGCGCCATTGCCATGTATTGTGATTTTGATTCATGGCGTGAATGATATTGGCGAAGCGTTTGAAAATCAGGATCAAGCAATTTGTAATGGATTGAATAAACGATTGGGTCGAACGGATTTAACCCCTAATGAATGGCATACCATTCAAACGGATGCTGATAATTTTGCACCAAGAATAGCGATAAAAAAAAGCAACTATTCGCCAATAGTCCCTTTCTTTTGGGGGTATCGACCCGTTGATAAAGAAAAATATCATGAAGAGCAACTTGCTTATGAAAAACGGCTTAAAGATGCCTCGATCACCGATCCTGAATTACCGTATGATAGTTATTGGATAGACAAGGATTTTCAGCTTGATGCTGGCACAGTTGCATTTAATAAACTCAATTGTGATAAGTTTAATAACTGGATTGATTATGGTTATCATCGTAATGGGGGGCCGTTTGCCAATGCAACAACTTGCATACCTGATATGTATGGTCCTGGAATGGCAGGTATACTTGCCGAAGGCGGAAAAATAGCTACCCCACCTGGCTCTAAAAGCTACAATAACCCTCACCGCATCTATTTTGCTTTTGCGGCACACCGCTTAGCCAATTTAATTAAACAAATTAGAAAAGATACTAAAGATCAAGACATTCCCATTAATATTGTGGCACATAGCCAAGGCACAATTATTACCATGTTAGCTACCTTTCTATTAGCGAAAGAAAACGTATTGCCGGCCGATTGTGTCATATTAGCCCACTCACCCTATGCCTTTGAACCAGCAATAGCTGAAGTCTTATCCAAAGATCTACTAATGGGAGTACAAAGTAAAGAGGGGCGTGAAGAAACTTTTATTAATTTTGTTAATGTTATAAAAGAATCGCAAGGATTAAGAAATAAAGAATTTAATCCAGAAATATTAAAGCAAAACGGGGTAATTAGTACCGCGGTAAACCCTGACGAAAAGTATGTGCAAGCAGATGATACCGTAAAACAGTATGATCGCCTTGGGAAAGATGAACAACTGTTTTATCGAAATAACTTTGGCAAGGTATATAACTATTTTAGTCCTAATGATCGCGTTGTTTCATTGTGGAATGTGCAAGGTATGGGCTGGCAAGGCATTCCTGACCATATTATCCATGCATGCCAAGACAATTTAAAACAGCGTATTTTTGCTCAGCATGTGATTGTGGGGAATGACACGCAAAATAAAAAATTTAATATTCCATTGATTAAATTCGAATTAACACAACAACAGTACCCCGATTATATTAGTATGGAGGATTATAATCAGCGTGTAACCTTTATTAATTTTCGAGGTAAAAAAGTGCCTAGCTCGGTAGTATTACTGCCCGAGCAGCTTGAAAAATTAAAACAAGAGCCTTTATTTAAAGAAGTAAAAGGCACATTAGAGCATGGTAATTACTATGATTCGGGTCGAAAAGTTGCCATTTTTTATAAACCGTCGTTGGCAGAAACACAAAAAGATCACCCAGAATGGATTTATAAAAAAACAACATCCAAACAAGTAGAATCAATTTGTCTTGATAAAGAGAAAAAATCATCAAATGGAAAAAGTTCAGGAATAATATTAAGAAAAAACGTACCCGACTCACTTTTGGTGGCAATTAAACAATGTAAACAGTATCAGACAGGTGATGTACAGACCGCGCCTTTTTGGTCGACAGAACGGATCATTAATGGTGAAGAAGTCCCCGAAACCATGATCTATACAGTTGATGACCCAACAGGTAAAACTAAACTGAGTCGAACAGTACATTATAATGATATTTACCATGTTAAGCCTGAACAGTTGGAGGAACTAAAACAACGTACTTATGAAACAAAAATACAGCGACCAAATTATATTCCGCCAATAACAAATCCTTATGACATTATTGGGCAACCATTAATCACAGATGAAATTTTATTACAAAAACTCAATGATGATTTACAACTATCCGATAGGGGTATCAAAGGCTTTCGATATATAGGTAACAGCGATATGGGGAAAGATAAAGATGAAATCAAAGTCTATTATTATTTATCCCAACAACAGTTCCAAGAGGCTATCGGTGATC
Organism: Gilliamella sp. BG2; assembly: GCF_046635645.1. Classification (NCBI taxonomy): domain Bacteria; kingdom Pseudomonadati; phylum Pseudomonadota; class Gammaproteobacteria; order Orbales; family Orbaceae; genus Gilliamella; species Gilliamella sp. BG2. The sequence continues at coordinate 110,866 of NZ_JBIDFF010000001.1, read as the reverse complement.
TTGTTGATAGTGAAGCCGATGTCAGTTCCCATCACTCAGGTATTACTAATAGTAAAGAGGCACCGGCTAAAATTATGGCTTATGATTTAGCCATTGGTATAGTCAAAGATATTACCCCAAAAAAACAGCAAAAACTTTATGAATGGCGAGCATTAGCCGATTGGCGTCATCCCGAAAATACAGATAAAGAAACGACACAATATGTTCGTTATGGTCTGTTGCCGCCAGACTTAAAAAAAGCGATGCATTATCCAGATAAGCATATGCCCATAGGTGATAATTTTGTTGAAAATAGTTTTTATCATGGCAGTATTCGACCTAATCATTCTGCGGTAGTTAGTATTTCTATTGAGGTAAATCGTGGTATAGAACTGTCTAAAGAAAAATATAAAAAATTAAGCAAAGCCGCACAATGGTTAATGCCCGAACCTGATTTAAAGGAGTCCTAAATGCTGGCAATATTCTATTTATTGGTGACGATTAGCCTATTTATATACAGTTTTAACAACCAAAATCGGTTATTACAGAGACTGAGCTACAGTGCCTTTTTAATCTGCTTTTTGGCAATAGTGCCTTTGCCAGGTAAAGATAGAACGGTTTTCGGGTCGCCAACACAAGTGGTCTTTCGCTTTGATAAATACCGCACACTTCAGCTTACAGGTTCAAGGTGTCAGGGGCGGTTATATTATATTGATGAGCAAAAGCAAATCTATTCAGAATTAGCACTCCATTCTGCACGGGTAATCACTGAGCCCTTTTCCCATATGGCTGAAGATTATATTTTTATTCCCGATGAACAATATTCTTCAATAGATTATTCCCGTGATGGTGGACGAACATTTACAACGACGCATATCGAAATTGAATATAATGCAAACTATTATCGTCCTGAACCGGAAACAATTGAAAAAATAATGGTAGTGAATAATCAAATGTTTTTACTAGATAAAAATAAAGGGATCTATCACTCGCCTAAACCATTTGGTACCAGTATTGGTTATGATTTATTAGCAAAATATAATTTAGCTTTATTTGAGGGATATGCGCGTTATATGGGCGCACGTTGGGATAATCCACCACAAGCTATGCCAAGTATGCCAGCTAGCTATCAAGGTTGGGACAGTTGGCAATGCGATCTCAATTTAAAACAAGAGATGATTATCCATAATCGCTACACACCTTTTCATCATTTACAAAAAAGGTTACGCAGTTTAATGGGATTAAATTTTAATGAGGCAGAGCATGACGTATAAATTGAAGGCTTATTTTATTTATTTGGTTTTAATACCCGTACTGATTTGGATTGGTATTTATCTTATTGGTTTTGCTTTACCAGAAGATATTGAAAAAAAGGGGTTAGATATACCTATGCCAGAGCCAAGGGCAGGTTATGAAATTATCTTTCCTTATACCTTTAATACCCATAGCACAATTAGTCATTACCATGTGGCAACCTTTTATTATTTAAGTGAAAAACGGCAAGTGATATACCGTTATGATGAAAATCGCTATTTAGAGCTGCAAGGCGAAAATTGCGAAGGGTTGATTTGGTATCATGATAAGGTAAATAATATCCATACCCGAATCAATACGCCATTTTTTACCTACGATAAACTTCCCAAATTTAACTATTATAATCCCGGTAAAGACTATATTGCCATCCCCGCGAATGATATGTCGTTTGTGATGTTTTCGTTAGATAAAGGTAAAACATTTATTCAAGCTGAAGTGACCAGTTATGCTGCCGTGGCACCAGAGCTAGTGGAACGTTTTATTGGAGTGGATGATAAACCATTAACTTCCACATTTACCGATTTTTCGCGTTCAAACACCTTTACTAATTCAATTACTGTTTCAGGTAATACCGGTTACTTTATTTTAAATAATGGCAATGTGCTCTTTGGTGAAACGGTTTTTTATGATAATGGAATATCGTTGATTGATAAAAAACCTCGCAATCATCATAAGCAAAAATTTCATTCATTGTTTGGCATAGATCCTAGTTTTTTGCTTAAAAAAGATCCGGATATGAGTGGAGTACAATTCGGTAAGTATTGGGAAATTTATTATCAACCCGTTTATTTGGAACGTATTAAATCCGCTAGAAATATCAAGCCCGAACCTTATCAAGGTTGGGACAAAATACGTTGTGAGGTTGGGGCGGAAAGGTAATGATGATGTTAGCAATACTATCGACCCTTATAGGGGGAGCATTATTTATTATTATGCTAATTAAGCAATATCGTGAGCGATGGCAAATGGTGAGTTATCTGTTCTTTATCTTGGGGATATTGGCACTTTCGCCAGTTAATAATATACGAAAGCCTACCATTGTTCCTCCTTCGCAAATTGTGTACCGTTTTGATGAAAACCGTTATATTTTATTGACAGGCTATCGATGTGAAGGGCAAGCTTATTTTATTGATGATAAAGAACAAGTTTATTACCTTTTAGACGCTCATTCTTGGGATCTATATACAGAGCCTTATCGGCATCCAGCAAAAAACTATCTTTCAATCCCATTGTCGGATGTGTCGGCAATATATACTTCCATTGATGGAGGGCGTTCATTTAGAAGTATCCGTTTAGGGGTTGGGCATTATTTAGGTAATCATGATTCACCGCAATACGATGTGGTGAATGATCAGGCTTTTATTTTAGGCAAAGATGGTCAGCTTTATGCATCAGAAGCGCCATTTGGCACCAAAGGTTGGTATATGTTATCGAAAAAAGAACAGCTTGAACAAGAAGCTATTTTAGGCAGAAGCCAAATTATCCCTGAAAGTATTCCCCCAATTCCAAGTGACTATACTGGTTGGGATAAAATGCGCTGCGATTATAATGCCAAAGGAACTCAATTGCCCGATAACCATACCGTGTTAGAGGTCTATCAACACTTGTTAGGCACAGCTAAATAAGGAATTAAGGCATGAAACAGAAAATAACTAAATTGTTGATAATGTTATTTGTTGTACCCGTGTTTTTGGTCGTGATTTTATCGACTTTTGCGCCATTCCCCTCCACCGAGCCAATGCCACTTACGTGGCCTAAACCATTACCCAAAGAAGGTTATCAATTATTCCATAGTATTGCCAGAAATGGTGATTTGCTAGATTATTCCTTTTATTATGTCAGTAAAAAGCGGCAGGTGATTTATCGTTATGACGCTGATCGTTATTTAGAGTTACAAGGCGAAAATTGCAGTGGATTGATTTGGTATCATGATGATAAAAATAATATTCATACCTTAATTACCAAACGATTTTATACAGCTTATCATTTACCGAAATTTAACTACTATAACCCTGGCAAACAGTATATTGCTATTCCCACCAATGATCTGTCCGATTTTGTTTTTTCAGTCGATGGTGGCAGACATTTTATAAAAGCGATGGTTTCCCCAATGGCAGCTGTACCAGGAGAAGAAGTTGATTATTTTATTGGGGTGGATGATTCGCCAATTGAGGATACTTATTATGAACCGGGAAAACCAAATACACCGATTACTATTTCGGGTAATACCGGCTATTTTGTCTTAAAAAATCATGAGGTGATATTTGGGGCTTCTTATAGATATAATCGAATTGATTATGAACATGGATTAAGCAACTATCAAATTTTTTACCCATCAGCGGCATTTTTTGATGAAAGGGTTAGGGATAGCTCTAGATTTGGTGCCTATGATAGCCTTATTGATAATAAAGAATATCAATTACGGGTAAATTCAATAAAAAATCTAAAACCTGAACCTTATCAAGGTTGGGACAAAATACGTTGTGAGGTTGGGGCGGAAAGGTAATGATGATGTTAGCAGTACTATCGACCCTTATAGGGGGAGCATTATTTATTATTATGCTAATTAAGCAATATCGTGAGCGATGGCAAATGGTGAGTTATCTGTTCTTTATCTTGGGAATATTGGCACTTTCGCCAGTTAATAATATACGAAAGCCCACCATTGTTCCTCCCTCGCAAATTGTGTACCGTTTTGATGAAAACCGTTATATTTTATTAACAGGCTATCGATGTGAAGGGCAAGCTTATTTTATTGACGATAAAGAACAAGTTTATTTCAGTATAGCACCTCATTCTTGGCGTATTTACACTGAACCCTATCGGCATCCAGCTAAAAATTATATTTCTATTCCTTATTCTGATCTTGCAGGCTTTGAAACCTCAATTGATGGGGGGCGTTCATTTAGAAGTACCCATTTAGGGGTTGGGCATTATTTAGGTAATCATGATTCACCGCAATACGATGTGGTGAATGATCAGGCTTTTATTTTAGGCAAAGATGGTCAGCTTTATGCATCAGAAGCGCCATTTGGCACCAAAGGTTGGAGTATGTTATCGAAAAAAAAACAGCTTGAACAAAAAGCAATTTTAGGCAGAAGCCAAATTATCCCTGAAAGTATTCCCCCAATTCCAAGTGACTATACTGGTTGGGATAAAATGCGCTGTGATTATAATGCCAAAGGAACTAAATTGCCCGATAACCATACCGTGTTAGAGGTCTATCAACACTTGTTAGGCACAGCTAAATAAGGAATTAAGGCATGAAACAGAAAATAACTAAATTGTTGATAATGTTATTTGTTGTACCCGTGTTTTTGGTCGTGATTTTATCGACTTTTGCGCCATTCCCCTCCACCGAGCCAATGCCACTTATGCGGCCTAAACCCTTACCTAAAGAAGGCTATCAACTCTTTTATTATGTAACCAATAATGGATTTGTTGTTAAAAATTCCTTTTATTATGTCAGTAAAAAGCGGCAGGTGATTTATCGTTATGACGCTGATCGTTATTTAGAGTTACAAGGCGAAAATTGCAGTGGATTGATTTGGTATCATGATGATAAAAATAATATTCATACCTTAATTACCAAACGATTTTATACAGCTTATCATTTACCGAAATTTAACTACTATAACCCTGGCAAACAGTATATTGCTATTCCCACCAATGATCTGTCCGATTTTGTTTTTTCAGTCGATGGTGGCAGACATTTTATAAAAGCGATGGTTTCCCCAATGGCAGCTGTACCAGGAGAAGAAGTTGATTATTTTATTGGGGTGGATGATTCGCCTATTCAGGAATTTTATACTTGGCTTGGGAAAAAAAATACGCCGATTACTATTTCGGGTAATACCGGCTATTTTGTTTTAAAAAATCATGAGGTGATATTTGGCGCATCTTATGAATATGATGATTTTGATTATGAACATGGGTTAAGAAATTTTCAGATTTTTTACCCATCATCGGCGTTTTCTGATAAAAGAGTTAGAGATGGCTCTAGATTTGGAGCCTATGATAGCCTTATTGATAATAAAGAATATCAATTACGGGTAAATTCAATAAAAAATCTAAAACCTGAACCTTATCAAGGTTGGGACAAAATACGTTGTGAGGTTGGGGCGGAAAGGTAAAAATATTTTAGGCTAATTTTAGGAATGACTTTATGAAAGGTGTAATTCGATTAGGCGATCCGCATACCCATGGAGGATGTGTGATAAGTGCATCTGGTGCTATTTTTGACGGTAAGCCAGTTGCATTAGTTGGCGATCAGGTATCGTGTCCGATAAAGGGGCATGGTGTAAATAATATTGTTGACGGGCATCCGACTTGGAAAATGTATAATCGATCTGTTGCCATTAATGGTTGTAAAGCCGCTTGCGGCTGTGAGCTTATTTCAACATTATCTGTTGTAGGGAGTGAAGCATGAAATGGAGAGTACCTAACATACCAGAAAAAGCACTACCTAAGAATTTTTCTATCTGGGTTTATTTATTGGTTTTTGTGTTGAGCGCCATTTTTTTTGAATTTATAGTGTTACTCATTAATGAAAATAGTGTGCTATCTAATTTATTATTAGGGGGCTTTTATCTTGTTATCGTACCGCTATTTTTTAGTTTATCTATAACGGGGTTTATTTATAGTTATTACCATTCACAATTAATTGAAGCTCTATTTTTTAATCTAAATATTAAAAATAAACTAGCAAGATGGCAGATATGGGCAAGAAAATCAATTGGGTTAGTTGATTATTGTTATTTAACAGAAATCGATAATCTTGCTTTAAAAGTTATGGGGCTAGAAGGCAGTCAACCAATGAATCCCGATAAAGTAATGCCGATTTCAGTTATACATGAAATGAGCAGCTCACCACTATTTTATGTGTTTGAAAAAATTATTATGCCAATGAAAGCTAAAATTAATAGCTTGTCAAAAATCAAAGTGCTATTAAATATGACTCAAAGTTCAGAGGCTGCGGTTATGATTTTAGCTAATTATTGTCGTTCAAATCATATTAATATTAACGAGTCTGATATTGTGTTATCCGATTGCATACCTTCGCCTGAAATCATCCATGAATGGATAGATACAAAATATGATGAATCTATTTTAATGATTAATTTGGTATACGATGTTAAGAACCAATTATCTTTTAGTGAATATTGCTGTGCATTATTATTTTCTAATGTTAAAAAAGCATTAAATCTATCCAAATTAAGAGTGTTTCGACCTCTTAAAACTGAACTTACTGATTTAAGTGATGATATTGGTTATTTAATTAAAGCCGAGCAGGTTGAAAAGAAACGAGTTAATCAATTATGGACGACATCTTTATCTTCTTCTGCATTAAATATTTTAAAGGAGACATTTTTTGATATTAATGGCGAAATTATAATTGCGCCAAATAAAGTTTATCCATTAGATCTTAATTTAGGTAAATTAAGCGAAAGCCATGCATGGCTAGCATTAGCACTGGCTGCTGATGGGGTAAATCAGGGACAAAAGGGGCAAATGATTGCTGCGCAAGGAAGTAATGAAATTTATATTATGCAATTATCGGATAGAACCATCCAACGTATCGAAGAAAATGATGAATTATTGATTTTCCCAACGGTTTATTTTTTTAGTCTTGTTTTTTGCCTGTATTCTATTGTTGCTTTATTGGCTGTTAATTATATTGAATTAAAGGAAATATTATCAATAATTGTTTTGAGTACTTTTTTATCGGTGATTGCAGTTTGTATTCCGCTTTATTTTAAACTACAGCGTTATCAAGAAGAGTTTGATGAAATTTGGTTTGAATCGTTTAGATGATAACTTAAAGGTAGTTTTTATAGGGGAAGTGATTTGAGTTATTGTGTGAATAGTATTTTATTGTGCACGGTTATCTAAATTTTGTGATTGGAAAAGTTGCTTTAGTGAGCATCAGCTTTATAAAGTTATTGTTGTGATACTCCAAAACAAAAGGAGGTATCAATAATAAATTTCACCCTAGGTGAAAATTCACCTAGGGGGGTAAAAAAGATGTGATGTTGTATCAAATTTTTACTTAAACGTAGGTGTTACCTGAAAGTTTTTGACAAAAATTAGTTCTTTTCTGTCTTTTTTGCTCGCTCAACAAATATCATCACGACAAAAGCAATAATCGTTAAATAGATGATGAAAGCCCCATAAGTTGCTAACATATCAATCAGTGAACGCCCTCGCATGGCAAAATCGCGGAAAAATTTAAATAACCAAACTAATGGGAAAGCATGGCTGACATAGTAAGTCCAAATTGGCATTATTCCCACAGCCATTGTTGAACCGCCCATGATAAACCCGGGTGGTACTAAGAAAATCATTCGACCAGCGCCTTCTCCTGGGTTGTTAGTTTTCCAAGACAGTAACAATCCTAGCCAACCAAATGCTAATCCTGTCATAAATATGCTCGGTACAAAAGCAAAATAGTTACCGTCAAAACGCAGTTGTCCAAATATAACAAGTATGGCTGTGATAAGCGTTAATGCTGTTGTAAAAAATAGTGCATAAGGGATTGTTTTTGCTAATAAAGGTAAGAGTCCTCTTTCTATTGTTTGTTCCCACATGCCAGTTACTTTCAAGCGGCCAATAATCATTAATGAGGTTAGGCCGTAAGTCAGTGACGAGAAAAAGTAGACAAAATATATAATCGTCGATATGGTGGACGAGCTTGCTGGATTAAACATATATCGTGTTTTAAGTTGCATTGGTGATAAAGTTGCTTCAATGCCTTCTTTACCAAGTCCTAATGCTGCAACTTTACCAACACTAAGTTCAGCCCCCAATTCTGGAATATATTCATTAAGGCTTTGTAGTACTTTGGCATTTTGTGCATCGTTTGTATCATCAGCAAAATAGCCTAGGCGTACGGTTTGATCGCCTTTTTTTAAGCTTTTTTCTAGACCTTTAGGAATATATAAAACACCTAAATTACGGTCGTGTGAAACCAATGTTATTGGATTTACTGGCGATCTTATTACTTCTGTCACTTCAATATAAGGCGATGTATTGACTTTGCTAATTAATTCAGTCGAATAATGAGAACCATCAAGATCAATAACCGCAATTTTTCCTTCAAACACAGCTCCATGACTTAATACAATTGAAAAAACAAGCGAAACAATAGCAGCTAAGCCAAGCGAAACTTTATAATAAGGTATAAAATGGCCAGACAACATGGCGTCAAGCTCTTCAAGCATGGATTTAATGATGTTTTGCATCATTTTTCAACCTCAAGTGTCATTCCAGTTAATAGTTTAGGAATTGATTCTATGTAAATTCTAACTTGATAAGAGGTTAAATCAGCTTGACCTCGTTCTCGTGTCATGCGTAAATCAGCAAATGATGGCGCAGCGGTGGCAAAGCGAACTTTTCCTTTTACTTCTTTGTTAAGTGCAATTACATTTGCTGTAACCGTTGTGCCTGGTTGATAATCATTAACCATTTTTTCATTCACATAAATGTCGATATATTTACGATCGGTTTCTAATAAGACTGCTGGCGCACCGTTTGGTACCATTTCACCATCTTCAAACATAAGTTTTAATACTTTTCCATCTTCGGGTGCTCTTAATGTTAGTCGATCATAATTAAGCTGTAGTTGTTTTAATTCAGCTTCGCCTTGCGCGAGTTGTGATTGAAGCTGTGTTAATTGATTTTGGCGGTTTTGCAGTTTTTGTCGTGCAATTAAGATTGATTGTATTGTCATTCCTGTTGCATTTTTTGTTTGTTCAAATTGGCTAATTTGTTCAGGCGTCGCACCAATCATTAAGGTAGAAAGTTGGCTTTCAATTTGAATAACTTGCATTTTTGCATTAATAAAAACATTACGAGCATTATCAAGTTGTGACTGCGAGTTTCCCCCCGATTTACGTAATTGGGTTTGGCGATCAAATTCAGTATTAGCTAGGTATCGAGCCGATTTCGCTGCTTCTAAATTGGCTTGCACTTCTTCTATTTTTCGCCAAGTTGATAATTCTGAAAGGTTGGTTTCACTTTCAGTGATTTCAATATTTTTTTGTTCTTGGTTTACTGCCGCCTTTTGGCTATCAACTAAAGCTTGTAGTCGATCGATAGCTAGTTTGGTATCGATATCTTCTAATTGCATTAAAGGATCACCTTTTTTTACTATTTGTGATTCTTCTACAAATCGCTTGGTGACTTTTCCGCCGACATTTTGAAAGGCAATATTAATCTCATCGGCAGTTAATACACCAGATTTGATGCTTTTGGCAACCGAGACCGCATCATTTCTTGAACCTAAAAAGATTAAAAATGAGCCAAAGATTAGCAGGAGTAAAAAGATAACAGGAATTTTGACATTTTTTTTCATATATAGCTTATTTTCCATTTATTTAGTCAGCTAACTATTTAAGTGAAATGAAGAACTTTAATGATTAAAGTCCGTTATTTTCGTAATAATTTACGTAACATCAATATTAAAGACTCTTGTTCTTGCGAATTGAGTACTTGTGCAAAAGCGCGAATTGATTTTAGGTGATTGGGTAATGCATTTTGAATCAGCTTTTCGCCTGTATGTGTTAAAGTGATTAATCGAGAACGACCATCATCACCACTTTTTGACATCGAGATTAAAGGCTCTGGCGCTGCCAGCATTCGTTTAACCATTACTGATACTGTCGCAGGTGTGACACCAATGCGCAAAGCAAGATCACTGGCACAGGTTTCACCTTCTGAAAACAATGACATCAATAAGGCAAACTTACCTTCAGAAACGCCGTAATCTTTATCTAATTGCGCATAGATATTAGCACGAATTAGATCGGCCGTTGTTATTAAGCTCAAAACCAGATCAACACCAGAAACATCAACGATGTCATCGTTAAATCTTTGCGCTCGAGCTAAGGTTTCACGTGAAGGCAGCTTTCTTGAATTGTAATTCAATTTTTATTACTCAATTTATTTAGTCGGCTAATTATACTGGTTTAGTTAAAATTGGCAATTATTTTAAGTGCGTTTTAGCAAGTTGATATTTAAATACTACTAAAGTAGTAATTCTTGAGGGTAATTATATTCTATGTACAGTTTCATACAATGTTATTAAATTAAAATTTTTTAGCAATTTAATTAAATTAAAATTGGAGTTATGTATGAGTAAAACCAACCTCGTTATTATTGGTAATGGGATGGTTGGGCATCGTTTTATTGAAGAGTTAATTGATAAAATGCAGCCCAATCAATTCAATATTACTATTTTTTGTGAAGAACCTCGTCTTGCCTATGATCGGGTACATCTTTCTTCTTATTTTTCTGGTCACACAGCAGAAGCGCTTTCTCTAGTTCGCGAAGGTTTATACGAAGAGAATAATATTAAAGTCTTACTTAATGAACGGGCTATTTTAATTAATCGTCAGCGTAAGGAGATTCATTCTCAACAAGGGCGAATTGTTGCTTATGATAAATTGATTATTGCGACAGGATCTTATCCTTGGGTACCACCGATTAAAGGTGCTAATGGTTCGGATTGTTTTGTTTATCGTACGATTGAAGATCTTGATGCTATTCAGGAATGTGCAAAGCGTTGTCAAAAAGGCGCTGTTGTAGGTGGTGGATTGCTTGGACTTGAGGCAGCTGGAGCTTTAAAAAACTTAGGTATGGAAACGCATGTGGTTGAGTTTGCTCCAGTGCTTATGGCCGAACAGTTGGATGTTCAGGGTGGAGAACAACTGCGTCGTAAAATTGAGGAGATGGGGGTAGGTGTTCACACCAGTAAAAATACTCAAGAAATTATTCATACACCTGCTGGGAAAATCATGCAATTTGCGGATGGCTCTGCACTTGAAGTCGATTTTATTGTTTTTTCAACTGGCATTAGAGCAAATGATAAATTAGCTCAAGAATGTGAGTTAGAAATCGGTCCTCGCGGGGGCATTGTTATTAATGATTATTGCCAAACTTCGGATCCTGATATTTATGCTATTGGTGAATGTGCTTGTTGGCAAAACAAGGTTTTTGGTTTAGTTGCACCGGGCTACAAAATGGCTCAGATAGCCTTAGCGCATTTAATGGGACAAACAGATAAATTTGAAGGCGCCGATATGAGCGCTAAGCTAAAGCTGATGGGAGTCGATGTCGGTAGCATTGGCGATGCTAAAGCAAAAACAATAGGGTGTCATAGTTATGTTTATTTAGATGAAACAACGCCAGTTTATAAAAAATTGGTTGTTTCGAATGATAATAAAAAACTCTTGGGTGCGGTATTGGTTGGCGATACGTCAGATTATAGTAATTTATTGCAATTAATGCTTAATGATATGGATCTACCTGAACATCCAGATACGTTGATACTGCCTGCACATGCAGGAGCAAAACCAGCTATGGGTGTTGATGCGCTTCCCGATTCAGCACAGATTTGCTCTTGTTTTGATGTGACTAAAGAAAAAATTGTTAATGCCATTAATGCTGGTTGTCATACGGTTGCAGCAATAAAAGCTGAAACTAAAGCTGGGACTGGGTGTGGAGGCTGCATTCCACTTGTTACACAAATTCTTAATTTAGAGTTAGCTAAACAAGGCATTGAGGTCAGCCATGCATTATGCGGACATTTTAAATACTCTCGTCAGGAGTTATATCATCTTATCCGTGTTGAGGGCCTAACGTCTTTTGAGCAAGTGATTAAAAAACATGGTAAAGGTTATGGCTGTGAAATTTGTAAACCTACCGTCGGATCTTTATTAGCTTCATGTTGGAATGATTATATTCTTAAAGATAATTTGATTCCTCTACAAGATAGTAATGATATTTTCTTAGGTAATATTCAAAAAAATGGTACTTATTCAATAATTCCGCGTAGTGCTGGTGGTGAAATTACTCCAGAAGGATTAATTGCTGTTGGTCAAATAGCTAAAAAATATCAGCTCTATTCTAAAATTACTGGTTCACAGCGCATTGGCTTATTTGGAGCACAAAAAGACGATCTTCCAGCTATTTGGAAGGAGCTTATTGAGGCTGGTTTTGAGAGTGGTCATGCTTATGCCAAAGCATTAAGAATGGCAAAAACCTGTGTAGGTAGTACTTGGTGTCGATTCGGTGTCGGAGATAGTGTTGGTTTGGGCGTTGAGCTAGAAAACCGTTATAAAGGCATTCGTGCACCACATAAATTTAAACTAGGCGTATCAGGTTGTACGCGTGAATGTGCCGAAGCTCAAGGTAAAGATATTGGTGTTATTGCTACTGAAAAGGGATGGAATCTTTATGTGTGTGGTAATGGTGGTATGAAGCCTCGTCATGCTGATTTACTTGCTGCTGATCTCGATAAAAATACACTAATTCGATATATTGATCGTTTCCTTATGTTTTATATTCGTACCGCAGATAAATTACAACGGACGTCAGTCTGGCTTGAAAATTTAGATGGCGGTATTGATTATTTACGTAGTGTTATTATTGACGATAAATTAGGCATAAATGCTGAGTTAGAAAGTGAAATGACACGCTTACGTAAATTAATGGTATGTGAATGGAAGGAAGCTGTTGAAAATACAGAAGGTCAAATTCGATTTTCTCATTTTATTAATAGTAACAAACGTGATGAGAATGTCCAAATCGTACCTGAGCGTGCTCAGCATCGCCCAGCAACAGCAGAAGAACGTAAAGTAATGTTAGGGGAATAATATGAGTCAATGGATAACTATTTGTAAACTTGATGAGATTTTACCTGGCACAGGAGTTTGTGCACTTGTTGGTAATGATCATGTGGCTATTTTTCGCCCTTATAATAATGCTGAGCTTTATGCGATTAGTAATATTGATCCATTTGCTAAGGCAAGTGTTTTATCCCGAGGCATTATAGCAGAACATGAAAATGAGTTATGGGTGGCAAGTCCGCTTAAAAAGCAACGCTTTCGTTTAAAAGATGGTTATTGTTTGGAAGATGAGCAATATTCAATCCCTCATTATGAAGTAGATGTTAATGACGATGGGATCGTACAAGTAAAGTCGCGCTAAATGTATTTTTAAAAGGATAAATTAATTATGTATACAGAGACAATTAATAAATGTGCAGCAAATGCTGCGCGTATTGTTCGTTTGGCAAAAACGAACCCATTTGGTTTTTGGCTAAGTTCTGCTATGGCTGGGGCTTATGTAGGAATAGGTATTATTTTGATTTTTACTTTAGGAAACCTTGTTGAACCATCAATAAGACCTTTACTTATGGGAGCAACGTTTGGTATTGCTTTAACATTGGTTGTAATTGCTGGCTCTGAATTATTTACAGGGCATACCATGTTTTTAACCCTAGGAGTAAAATGCAAAAAAATTACTCATACCCAAATGTGGACAGTATTGCCACAAACATGGTTAGGAAATTTATTAGGTTCAATTTTTGTTGCTGCATTGTATTTTTATGCTTCAACACCTCTATTATCAACGGATACTAGTTTGGTTCATGCAGCGGCTTTAGCAAAAACATCTGCTTCAGCTTCGGCATTATTTTTTAGAGGTATTTTATGTAACTGGTTAGTTTGTTTAGCGATTTGGATGGCTAATCGAGTTGAAGGTTCGGCAAAGTTTATCGCTATTTGGTGGTGTTTGTTAGCATTTATTGCTTGTGGTTATGAACACTCCGTCGCGAACATGACACTTTTTTCACTTTCGTGGTTTGGTCATCATAGCGATGCTTACACATTAGCTGGAATTGGTCATAATCTATTATGGGTTTCATTAGGAAATCTTGTTTCTGGTGCATTATTTATGGGACTGGGATACTGGTATTCAACCCCCAAAGAAGATCGACCTTAATAGCTGTTTAATTTAGTAAGTGTGGTTAAAATAACCAATATAAGGGGGAAAGCATGGTAAGCAATCCCCCAAAGACGTTAAATTAATTAGGATTATATTTGGTTTTAATCATAATTAGTGATAAAAAAATAACGAAGCAATTAACAATAGGATAATTAATAAATTTCTATTATTAGAGGTTAGTTGTTAATAAATTTTTAAACAGATAATGTTTTATTTTGAGGTGTTATGGATTATTTCCCCTTATTTTGTAAGCTAGAAAACCGTGATTGCTTATTAGTCGGTGGCGGTGAAGTTGCTGAACGTAAAGCTCGATTATTACTTGAAGCTGGTGCCCGCTTAACTGTCAATGCGCATGAATTTAACGAGCAATTCATATGCTGGAATGAACAAAAACAACTAGTTTTAGTTCAAGGGGAGTTTAATGCTGAATTACTGGATGATAAATGGTTAGTTATTGCGGCAACAGACTGTCAGGAAACTAATCAAAGAGTGAGTATTGAGACGGAAAAAAGGCGTATTTTTTGTAATGTGGTTGATTCTCCAAAAGATGCGAGTTTTATTATGCCCTCAATTATTGATCGTTCCCCTATTATGGTTGCTGTCTCTTCAGAAGGGCATGCTCCTGTTTTGGCTCGATTATTGCGTGAAAAACTAGAGTCCATTTTACCTCAACATTTAGGCAAATTAGCTAAATATGCCGGTTATTTACGTAATAAAGTTAAAACAACCTATCAAACAGTGACGGAACGTCGTCGTTTTTGGGAAAGGCTATTTTCTCATGATAGGTTAGCTCAAGCGATTGCTAATAGCGATTCAGATCATGTTGAAAAACTCACCAATGAGCTATTTGATTCATCACTTGATTCCCGTGGTGAGGTTGTGTTAGTTGGTGCTGGCCCAGGTGATGCGGGCTTGTTGACTTTAAAGGGATTACAGCAAATCCAACAAGCAGATATTATTGTCTATGATAGATTAGTATCGGATGAAATTATGAATCTAACTCGTCGCGATGCTCAACGTATTTTTGTTGGTAAACGAGCAGGTTTTCATTGTGTACCTCAAGAACAAATAAATCAGATTCTTTTACAACAAGCTAAAAAAGGTAAGCGTGTTGTACGTTTAAAAGGTGGAGATCCTTTTATTTTTGGTCGAGGTGGTGAAGAGCTCGAAACATTATTTAACGCCGATATTCCATTTTCTGTAGTACCAGGAATTACAGCAGCTTCAGGTTGTTCTGCATATAGTGGGATCCCATTAACGCATCGGGATTATGCTCATAGCGTACGTTTAATTACTGGTCATTTGAAAGATGGTAGTCACCTTGACTGGAAGAGTTTAGCCGCTGAAAAGCAAACATTAGTTTTTTATATGGGATTATCTCAAGCCAGTAACATCGAAAAACAATTAATTAAATACGGTATGAATGCAAATACGCCAATTGTAATTGTTGAAGAAGGCACAACAACGAAACAAAAAGTAATATCGGGCCAGTTATGCGATTTAGCACAATTATCTTTGCAAGCCTGTAGTCCTAGTTTAATTATTATTGGGCCTGTTGTTGCATTACGGGAAAAACTAAATTGGTTTTCTGAGTGTTAGTGGGTGCTAAAGGTTTGATCTGCCCATGTTTTAATGGAGCCTTTTTAATGTGTAATAGAGTTTAATATAAGCATAAAATACGATTAACACTTCATAGTATAATGTGACTCTAAGCCTAGGGAGATCGCAAATACGCACTATTGCAGTTAGATAGTAAAAGCGCTTTTTTCTAAAATAAAGAACAAAATTCGCTACTAACAAAATGAAACACCGTCCAGTAAGTGTTTCATTTTAATTTAAAACGAAAAAATAAAATCAATTATCTATCTGAGGATTTTTTATAAAAACTTTCTTGTTTTGGCGGTGTTATTTTAGGAAAGCGTTACTGTTTTAATTGTTCAATAAGAAGATACGTTATAAAAATCACTTTGCTCATAGTCAAAAAATAAAGCCTATGCTAGACTGAACCAAACTCTGAAGCTTTTTTTCCTAAGTGATATTTTCATATGGTGGATTAGCCGCGGTATAACGCAGAAATGGTTATGCTTCCCGATTTGGATAAGGTGTTTA
Source organism: Gilliamella sp. BG2 (assembly GCF_046635645.1). Classification (NCBI taxonomy): domain Bacteria; kingdom Pseudomonadati; phylum Pseudomonadota; class Gammaproteobacteria; order Orbales; family Orbaceae; genus Gilliamella; species Gilliamella sp. BG2. The sequence continues at coordinate 94,678 of NZ_JBIDFF010000001.1, read as the reverse complement.
ATGTATATATGCAATTAGTTGATAATTATCAGCGTCGATTTCAATATCTACGTTTGTCGATTACCGAGCTGTGTAATTTTCAGTGTCAGTACTGTTTACCAAGTGGTTATCAGCCTAACAAGGAACATAAATTTTTGTCGCTCAGTGAGATTAATCATGTTGTGGCAACATTTACTGATCTCGGTGTACGCAAAATTCGATTAACGGGTGGCGAGCCTACCTTGCGTCGCGATTTTATTGATATATTATCGCTCATATCTTCCTATCCCAGCGTGAAAGAACTCGCTATTACGACCAATGGTTCGCGTTTATTAAAAAATATTCACCATTGGCATCAAGCTGGTTTAAATGCGATTAATATTAGTATTGATAGTTTTACTCCCCATTTATTTAAATTAATTACTGGTCAAGATAAGCTTAAAGAATTACTGCAGTGTGTTGATAAATCGTTAGAAGTAGGTATAAAAAAAGTCAAAATTAACACTGTTTTGATGAAAAACATGAATGATAATTTAAATGATTATTTGTTATGGATTAAAGATATTCCAGTGGAGTTGCGCTTTATTGAACTTATGGAAACAGGTGAAAGCAATGATATATTTAATCGTTATCACTTGTCTGGTAGTTTTATTGAAAAACAACTAATTGCGCAGGGTTGGGAGTTACAACCCAAAAAACCATTATCAGGTCCTGCTAAGATTTATGTGCACAGCGACTATCAAGGAAAAATTGGTTTGATTATGCCCTATTCAAAAGATTTTTGTAAAAGCTGCAATCGATTACGTGTATCATCTATCGGTAAATTACATTACTGCCTATTCGGTGATGCGGCGGTTGATTTACGTGATTTGTTGGAAAGCTCAGAACAGAAACAACAATTAAAAGCAAGAATTCTTGCTTCATTAATGATTAAACCAGAAAAGCATTTGTTACATAATCATCGTGTAGGGCTCATCCCTAATTTATCTTATATCGGTGGATAATTGGCTGTTCTGTTTTGGGACATTGTCAATTTGCCAATGTTGTATAGCCCAATCTAGTAACTGTTTTTGAGTGGCGTCTTGCCAATCTTCTGGCACATATTGTCCTAGAAACTGTAAAGCCTGGACGGTTAACGCTTTAAAATTGTTTAAATCAATCGGGCTAGCATGATTTTGTTTTGATAGTTTATTGCCATTTTTATCTAATACTAGTGGTAAATGGCTGTAACTTGGCACAGAAAAACCAAGCAGTTGATATAGTGAGATTTGTTTTGCAGTAACAGGTAAAAGATCCGCGCCACGAACAATTTCGGTAATTCCTTGTTCATGATCGTCTAAAACTACCACTAAGTTATAGGCAAATAAGCCGTCTTTGCGGTGAATAATAAAATCTTCTTGCGCACTTGCTTTTTCAACTGTTTGTAAGCCACGAATCTGATCTTTAAATTGAAAAATAGGATGATTTTGTTTTAAACGTATAGCAACTTGTTGCTTATTATTGATAGATAAATGTCGTTCACGACAAAAGTTATCGTAAATACCATTTGTTAAGTTTTGAATTCGTTGTCTAGTACAGTCACAATAATAGGCTTGTTGTTTATCTATTAGTGTTTTTAAAACAGTGCGGTAACGCTCACTGCAAGATGATTGATACAAGACTGTATCATCCCAATATAAATTAAGCGCTTCAAGCGTTTTTAATATAAGTGATGATGCCCCTTTGACTTCTCGTGGTGGGTCGATATCTTCGATACGGACAAGCCATTTACCACGACAAGATTTAGCTTGGAGATAACTACCAAGAGCCGTTACCAACGAACCGAAATGTAATGGTCCAGATGGCGAAGGGGCAAAACGACCGATATAATGCATAGGTCTGATTTGGAATGATAGATAAAACTGGGATCACATACCCATTTGTTTTTCGCGAAGTTCAGCAAGCGTTTTACAATCAATACATAAATCGGCTGTTGGTCTTGCTTCTAAACGGCGAATTCCAATTTCAACACCACAAGATTCACAATAACCAAAATCGTCTGATTCGATTTTCTTTAACGTTTTTTCAATTTTTTTGATGAGTCTTCTTTCTCTATCTCGAGCGCGTAATTCAAGGCTGAATTCTTCTTCTTGTGTTGCTCGGTCAGCCGGATCTGGAAAGTTCGCTGCTTCATCTTGCATATGCGTAACTGTTTTTCCCATTTCACCTTGTAGCTGAGTTAGCCAAGCTTCTAAAATAAGTTTAAAATGTTTCAATTGCTTAGGGTTCATGTACTCCTCGTCTTTTGCCTCTTTATAAGGCTCAAGCCCAGCAATTGAAAGCAGGCTAAGAGAAGATGTATTTACTTTTTGTTCCTTTTTCACTGCAATCCCCTTAAGTAAAGATTATTTGAAAGCGCTAAACTATAGCAATAATTCAGCCTTTGGCAAATTTTTTTTATCATTTTTATAATTAAAAAATAAAAAAAATAGTACAACTATATGTTATTAATAAAGATAATTAATTATTCCACTTTTTTAATCCATTTTCAGGGCATTTAGCTACTAAATCGTACAATTTGTCGTTATCGGGGAAAATAAGTTCAGGACTGATATCAAATAGTGGATAGAGGACAAATTCTCTATTTTTCATATGATAATGAGGGATAGTAAGTCTTTCATTATTAATGACTAAGTCATCATAAAGTAAAATATCTAAATCTAGGGTTCTAGCACCCCAACGATTATCTTTGCGTACGCGTCCTTGTGCTTTTTCAATTGCTTGTAGTTCATCAAGCAATGCTATAGGTGATAAGCTTGTCGTCAGTTTAATTACTGCATTAAGATAATCATTTTGATCTTGTGGCCCTAAGGGCTTACTTCGGTAAAATGGTGAAATATCTACCACTTTTGTGCTAGGCAAACAGCGTAATGATTTAATAGCACGATTAGCTTGTGCAAACGGATCTTCAAGGTTGCTCCCTAAAGCAACATAACAAATTGACATAATTAGACTTATTTTTTGTGATGTTAAATACAATTGATGGCAATATCTTAGCACATAAAACAATTGCCAAGAATGATTATATAAATAGATTCATGCTTATGACTTTGTGTTATAAAAATATAACCATATAATCTTTAACTTTTTATTTATTTTTTACTATGTTACTTATGGTAAAGCAAATTATTTTATTAAATGGTTATTTTTATTAATTATTGTATTTATTGAGAATATAAAATGAATTTAGGTCAACAATTAAGCATTTTAATAAAAAATACTTCAATAATCAGTGATCCTCAAGTTATTGATTGCGCTATCAAGGGGATAACCGATTATTTTGCCTGTAGTTTACAAGCTTGTCAGGAAGATGATGTTCATAAATTACTAGCATGGATAGCAGATGAGGGTGGAAATACTAGAGCTTTGCTGATTGGTCAAAAAAAGTTAGCTACGGCAAGGCAAGCAGCACTTTTTAATGGCTTCCAAGCGCATTGTTTAGATTATGATGATGTACATTCAGATGTTAGAGGCCACCCCTCAGCCGTTATTTTATCCGCTCTTATTGCTAGTGTTCGATTAGATAGTATTGAACAAAAGGTTGATAGTAGGCGTTTTTTAACGGCTTATGTTATTGGTATCGAAGTGATGGCTTTGTTGGGTAAAAGTGTTAATCCACAGCATTATGAAAAAGGTTGGCATGCAACTATTACTTTGGGTGGAATTGCTGCCACTGCTGCTATTTGTTATCTCTATGATGAACCTTTTTTATCACAGGCATTAACATTAGCAGCTACACAAGCATCAGGAATGCGTTTGTTAATGGGTACTCCGATCAAATTTTTACATGCAGGACTAGCAGCACAGCATGCTGTACAATCTGTTGAATGGTTAAGAGCTGGTATACATGCCGATCAAGATTTTTTAGATGATAAATTAGGTTTTTTGGCTATTTATGGGCAGGGTAATACACATTTTGATTTAAGTCATTGGGGTAAAACTTGGAAGATTGTGGATCCCGGATTATGGTTTAAAAATTATTCTTATTGTTCAGCTGCTGCTTATATTGCTGATGCAGGTCAATTACTTTACCAAAATCCTAGCTTTGAATTTGATAATATTAATAATATTGTTATTTATTTTGCACCGCCAAATAGTGATGCTGCACTGATATATAAAACCCCTTCATTGGCGCAGCAAGGACGTTTTTCGGCTGAATATGTTTTAGCATTAACTCTTTTAGGATTGCCACTTAGTTTTGAGCAGTTTTCATCACAACCTATTTCAAATGCAATAAAACAATTAATGCAGAAGATGAAACGAAGTTATCAAACGCAACTTACGCCACATCCAGAAGCTTATAATGGGCGTTATGTGATTATTGATATTTTTCTTAAAAATGGTAAAAAGATAAGTCAGCGTATTGATATTCCCAAAGGTTCTCCTAAAAACCCATATAGCCAAACTGAAATGTCGTTAAAATTGCATTCAGCGATTCAAGATCAAACTAAAGCAGAGCAATTATTAGCAGGCATTCATAAACTAGCAAAAGGTTTAGATTTTCGTCAATTTCTATTATCTTATTTATTTACTCTTTAAATATTAAATTATTATCATTAGTTAGTATAGTTTTTAACTAAATTTCAAAATCAATTTCGTCAGTTAGCTGGCGTAAAAATCGTTGCGTAATTTCATTTTGAGGATTATCGATGACTGATTTTGCTGATCCCTCTTCGATAATCATTCCTTCAGCCATAAAGATAATTCTATCTGCAACGTACTTAGCAAACTCCATTTCATGAGTTACTATAATCATAGTAATACGTTCTTTTGCTAGCTGTAGCATGACTTGCAATACTTCGTGTACTCGTTCAGGATCGAGTGCAGAAGTCGGTTCATCAAATAATAATACATTTGGTTTAACAGCTAAAGCTCTTGCAATTGCAACACGTTGTTGTTGACCACCCGATAAAGTGATGGGATATTGTGTTGCGTATGGCAACATACCGACTCGTTCTAATAATGATAATCCTTGTTGTTTTGCTTTGGTTTTATCCATTTTTTGACCAACAATTAATGGATAAGTTATATTTTCTAATGCTGTTTTATTTTTAAATAAATTATAGTGTTGAAAAACCATAGCGGACTGTTTTCGTAAGTTGCTTTCTTCTTTAATACTATAATGCTTACTATTAAGTGATACAGTTCCTATTTTGATAGTGCCTGTATTTGGTTTTTCTAGTAAATTTAAACAACGTAACAGAGTTGATTTTCCCGAGCCTGATGGGCCAATAATGGCAACAACTTCACCTTGTTTTATATTTAAGTTGATGTCTTTTAATACTTCATTATTTGCAAAACGTTTAGATAAATGCGAAACAGAAATCATAACCTTACTCCTTAACGATGATAAGGTATACTGAGCTTTTGCTCTAATTGTTTTTGTATCCAAGAATAGGCAACAACAGTTAGCCAGTAAACAATACCTACAGCTAGATAGGTTTCGAAGTAGAGGAATGAGTTAGCAGTTAACATTTTCCCCGATGCTAATAGTTCTTGCACGCCAACAAAAAAGGCAACAGACGAATCTTTAAGTAATGAAATGAACATATTGCCGGCGTTTGGTAGAGCATTGACCATAGCTTGTGGTAGTATAATACCTCGATAAACTTGTATTTTACTTAAACCAACGGTTATTCCTGCCTCTTTCTGCCCCTGATCAACGGACTTTAAACTTGCTCGGAAAATTTCAGCTAAATAGGACGAATATTTTAAACTGAAGCAGATAATGGCTGCTGTTGTAGCGCCCATTTGTTTTAAAACAGGAAAAATTTGTGGTAATCCATAATAAATAATAAACAGTAAAACAACAGAAGGTATTCCTCGAAACAGTGAAATAAACAGTGCAAAAAACGAATCGATAATGATTATTTTATTGCTACGTAATAGTGCAATCGCAAGTCCAAATATAATGGCAAACATAATCGATATGATGGTAATAAAAAGTGTAACAGGCAGATAAGGTAATATCTGCGGAAATACACTTAAAAAATAGTTTACATTAAAATTCATAGGGTAATATCTTCACCAAAATATTTAATTGCAAGGTTTTTCAATGTGCCATTGGTGCGTAACTTTTCGATGGCTTGATTGAATTTTTCACGTAGTGCTTGGCCTTTTTCATCTTTACTAAATGGAAAAGCAACGTGCTCAATAGTAATTGGCTCACCCACTAATTTAAACGGTAGGTTTTTACGCTTAATTTCAGCCAGTAATATTGGCTTAGAATTGACATAACCATCAACTCGTCGATACTCCGTGTCATACATTGCACCATCTCGTGTTTCATAGGTCTTGATTGTTATTTCGTTGCTAGGAAAGGCTTTTTTTAGATTGTTTATATGATTTGAGCCTAGCACACCAGCAATGGTTTTACCTTTAAAATCAGATAATTGCTTGATATCGTTGTTATCTTTGTGGGTAACTATTTGGCTACCGTAAAGGCTATAGGTATTGGAAAAATCATATTTGGCTTGACGAGCATCTGTAACCGCAACTGCATTGGCAATAGTATCTAAACGCCCTGAATCAAATTGCCCCATTAAGCCACCAAATTCAGCAATGATCCATTCGACTTTATAGCCTAATTCGTTAGCAATTGCTTCAGTAACTTCAACATCAAATCCGACTAAATTGCCATCTTGTTTATAACCGTTTGGATAGCTTTGTCCTGTGGAGCCCGCTTTAATGACATTTTGCTCTGTTACTTGGTGATTGGATTTATTATCACAACCAATTAAGGCTAGGCTAGTTAATAAAAGAGTGGACAGTAACTTGCTTATTTTTTTCATTGTTTATTACTCCTTTTTTTCCATTCGGTATAGTTTTTGTGATTTAAGATTTTTTCAAAATAAAGTGTGGTATGATCGAGTGTTAAATTAGCTTGCCCTATTTTTTTATAGCCTCTATTAATATAAGTTTGGGCAAGCCATGGATGATTTGCAGCAGTGCCTAACGTGACAGCAGGTAATTTTAGTTGGTTAATTAGAATTTGCTGTTCAACAAAATCCCATAATGCATTACCATAACCTTTGCCTTTATATTGTGGCGCTGTTGCAAACCAACCTAAATGGGGTAACCCATAAGGTCCTGGGTTATTACCCCATGGAAAGCGAATACTTAAGGTTGATAGTAGATCACCTTCTTTTTCTAATAGATACACGGCATTGGAATTAATATGGTCAGCAATTTGCGATTGTGTGACTGTTGCTGCGGCAAAATGGATGCCTAATTGAGTGGTGGATTGATAAGCATTATGCAATAGCACCTGATAAGCAGGAATGTCTTTATGAGTGATTAAGCGAAAGCTCATGCTAATACTCCACACTGTTCAGCATATTGAATAACTTGTGCTACTTTTTCAGGTGCAGAGCCAATATAGCTAATTGGATCTAACCAAGCATCAAGTTCGGATTCGGTGAATTCTTTATTTAAACGTGGATCTTCTAATAATATATCTTTAAATGGTCGATTCTGTTCAAATGCTTTCATGGCGCTTTGGTAAACTAAATTATGTGCAGTTTGTTTGCCTAATCGTTTGCCGATTTCAAACATCACTTTTTCAGATAGTAGTAAACCATTTTGTAGTGATAAATTGATCAACATTTTTTCTGCATTGATTTTAAGTCCTTTAAGTACGGCAAGGGCTGTCTGTAATTGTGCTGAAATATAAAGGTTAATTTCTGGTAGTGCGATCCATTCGGCTCGCCAACTCATGGCATCGCGTTCATGTTCAACTTTCATTGATTCGTGAATTAATGCGACACTTTTTAAAAGTGGAGCTGTCAAACTGGCTAAACCTTCTAATGCCGCTGGGTTGCGTTTATGCGGCATGGTAGTTGAACCTATTTTTCCTTCCGAGAACGGTTCTTCAACTTCGTTAATTTCGGTACGCATTAAGTTGTAAAATTCATTGCCCATTTTACCTAATGTGCCACTAATTAGCGCAATGACTGATGCATATTCAGAAAAACGGTCACGAGCTGCTTGCCAACCGATATTAGGGGTATTTAGTCCCAGTATTGTTAAAGCACGCGTTTCAACTTGTGGTCCTAACTTGCCCATTGAGGCATAAGTACAAATTGCACCACTAATATTACCGACTAATACTCGCTGTTTGATTTCACTTAAACGTTGTAAGTGCCGAATAAATTCATCTAACCATACGGCAAGTTTAAAACCAAAGGTTGTAGGGAGTGCTTGCATGCCATGGGTTCGTCCAACCATGGGTAAATACTGATACTTTTTAGCTAAACGTTTTAGTTCTAGTGCCACTAGTTTGCTATCGCGTTCAATTACAGTAAAAGATTGTTTTAATTGTAAAACAGTTGCAGTATCGACGATATCTTGTGTAGTTGCGCCGTAATGAATATATTGACCCGCATCACCGACTTGTTTTTGCAGTGCATTAATTGTTGACATTAACGAATGTTTGGCTTTAGCTGCTTCTTCGGCAATTTGTTCAATTGATAATTTAGATGCATCGGCTTTGGATATGATTGAATTGGCTGCTTCAATTGGAATAACGCCTAACTCGCCTTCCGCTTTAGCTAAAGCAACTTCGACATCAACCTGTTTTTGCAAGCGATTTGTCTCAGACCAAATTGCTCTCATTTCGTTAGTACCAAAGTTATTGCCCAAAATTAAAAAATCTAAAATATGTGACGCCACCAAACTATCCTCAATAATTGTTACTATCTTACTCAATAATTATTAGTAATTATTGCAGTATCGTCTAATAATCTGTTTTTCTATTGATATAACCAAATGGAATAAAATACTAATGAGAAGGGGGAGCTGTAAGTAATCATTAGAATAATTTTTGATTAATAAGGATATGTATGCCAAAGTTAAACCTGTTTTTTATAGTAAAAAAACATATTAATTTAAAGGGGAAAGTAAATAGAAACCCCCTTTATTTGAGCGCTTCTATTGTTATGACTGTTTATTATTAAAATTTCTATAGTACTTCAACAATTGATTCGCAAAGTCTGGACATGTTATCTAATGTCATACCAGCCACGTTGATACGTCCTGAGTTTACGATGTAAATGCCATAATCATTACGTAATTTTAGCACTTGTTCTTCGTTCAAGCCACTGAACGAAAACATGCCATTTTGTTTGGCAATAAAACTAAAATCCTGATTTGCACCTTTGTCTTGTAAGGTTTTTACAAATAGTTGTCGCATGCGGTGAATACGTTGACGCATACTTGTTAATTCATCGATCCACTCTTCTTTTAATTCTTCATTGTTTAATATATAAGAGACGATTTTAGCACCATGGGCAGGAGGGTTTGAGTAATTAGCTCGAATAATTGTTTTGACTTGACTAAAGGCTCGATCGGCAATTTCAGCATTTGCCGCAATTAATGTAAATGCTCCCACTCGTTCGTTATATAAACCGAAATTTTTAGAGTATGAACTTGCAATAAGTAGTTCTGGATGATTATTGGCAAATAACCGTAACCCATAAACGTCTTCTTCTATACCTTGTCCAAAGCCTTGATAAGCTAAATCAAACAGCGGTAACCAACCATTTTTTAAGGCAAGATCCGATATAGCTTGCCATTGTTCTGGAGTTGGATCGATACCCGTTGGGTTATGACAGCATCCATGGAATAATACCGCTTCGCCAGCGGCAACTTGGTTTAAGCTGCTCATCATGGCATCAAAATCAAGAGTGTGCGTTTGTGCACTATAATAATGGTATTCGCGTACTTCAAGGCCTGCCATTTGGAATACACTACGATGATTTGGCCAAGTTGGATTACTAACCCAAACTCGTTTTATTTTTGTTCGGCGAGCTAAAAAGTCTGCCATAATGCGTAAAGCCCCTGTTCCTCCGGGAGATTGTGCAGTTCTTGCTCGTTCATTTTCACTACCAAAAAGCAAAGTTTGCGTTGCAATATTGAAAGATTTTAGACCGTCAATAGGAAAATAACTTTTGGTGATTTCGTCATTTAGTAACAAATGCTCTGCTTTTTTTACACTTCCTAAAATAGGGGTTTTTGTCGTTTCATCTTTATAAATACCTACACTTAAATTAATTTTATTGGTGCGTTCATCTTTATTATAAAGGTCTGCTAGCCCTAAAATGGGATCGGCTGGTGCTGCTGTCAAATTTTCAAACATAATCCACCTATTTAATTGATTATTATTACTGCATTATATACACATTATTTTGTAAGTTACAATTTCAAATAGGTATACGATAAAATAGATTTTTGTAAAATTTTTAACGTTCTTATAGTTACTGAAAAACTGTAAGTTGATTAAAAAATGAAATCAAATCATTAGTTAATGTCGTTAGTTCTCCTGTAATTAAGTCCTCTTTTACTATTTCGCCCGTTAAATTGTTTAATGAAATTATTTTTGTGCTGTCATCCGTCGTAGCTATAAAAATGGTTGCTGTTCGTTTTAATCTTTTTTGTTGGGATAAATGAGCTATTAAATTTTGTTCTAAAGTTGAAAAGTCATCATCGTTCCATGCTTGAATTAAGGTTAAATGTGTGTCGGTAAATTTAGCCGTCATATTGCCAGCATATTGTGTACCATAAAAAATGTGAGCAGAGGGATGTAAAATGATACCAATAACTTGTTCAACAATCGAGAGATCTCTTGGTGGTTCTAATAAAAACGGTTGCCAAAATACCGTGAGATGGTCAGTTTTTAAAATACAAGGCGAGGGGATGGCATGTAGTTCTTCGCTTTGTGGTGCGTATTTGAATTGCTCAATCCAACGAGTAGTAAAATTAAGTAAGGCAGTTTTATTGGCAGAGTTCATAAATAGATATATCTCATATTTAAATTATAATGTCATTTTATTGTAATTATACTGATTAGGATTCGTTATGCATAATTGCATCGGTGTTTTATTTTTAGTTAATGGGATAATTAGTAAGAAAAAATTTTGTAAAAAAGTTTCAGGTAACTATGTGTTTCAGTAAAAAATTTAAGCAAATTAAATAAGTTATTTATTGTGTGATTAAAGCAAGTTGAATATAGCTAAAAATGAATTCTTAACTGTTTGTAAAACAGCCAGTTTAATTTGCTTGCTATCCTTGACTGAAACGTTAATAATAGTGACGGATAATTTTATCCTTGTAATGCAGCAATGGCGTTAGACATTACAGTTTTTCAAAATAAAATAGCGTAAGTAGAATCATTATAATTAGATAATATGTTTATTTTAAACAATTGCATAAAGATTTAGTTTATTTGCTAAAGCCGTTAAGAAACATAGGTTTGCAAATTAGCCATATTAATAGTGTCAATAAATTATACAATTAGGTTTTTTTAAATATTTAGTGCTTTTTAATTTAGCATGTTACTTAATGTATGATATTGATGTTGTGTAAGCGGTATCAGGTTCACATAAAATAATAACAAAAATAACATAAATAAAATAATGAATGCTGTATACCAATATTTAGTTAAGTACCATTATTCATCATTGTTAAAATAATCACTTATCAATAATAAGATTCTACCTACTGTTAATTAAGATTAATCAAGAGTGTAGAATAATGAAAAGAATGCTAATCAATGCAACCCAGCAAGAAGAGCTGCGAGTTGCGCTTGTTGATGGTCAACGATTGTATGATTTAGATATCGAAAGCCTTGGACATGAACAAAAAAAAGCGAATATTTATAAAGGTAAAATCACTAAAATCAATCCAAGTTTAGAAGCCGCTTTTGTTTCGTATGGTGGTGAGCGTGATGGTTTTTTACCTTTAAAAGAGATTGCTGAAAGCTATTTCCCATCTAATATTTCTGGTCGTCGTAGTATTAAACATCTACAGGAAGGTCAAGAAGTCCTTATCCAAATTGAAAAAGAGATTCGTGGCAAAAAAGGTGCGGCTTTAACCACCTATATTAGTTTAGCTGGTAGCTACTTGGTGTTGATGCCTAATGATCCTCGTGCTGGCGGTGTTTCGCGCCGTATAGAAGGTGAAGAAAGAGCAGATCTTAAGCGTATTATTGATGCAATTGAAAAGCCAAAAGGCATGGGTGTTATAGCTCGAACGGCGGGTGTTGGTAAAAGCCAAGAGGAGTTGCAACAAGATTTAGATGCATTAGTTAACTATTGGACAGCAATTCAAAACGAAGCCAAAAAACATCCTGCACCAAGCTTGATTCATAAAGAAAGTGATATCATTACTCGTGCGTTTCGTGATTATTTGCGTGATGATGTTGGTGATATTTTAATTGATAATCCTAAAGTACTTGAGATTGCTAAAAAACGTTTAGCTGATTTGGGACGAGTTGAGTATATCGGTCGCTTAAAGCTTTATGAGGGTGATGTGCCATTATTTAATCATTTCCAAATTGAGGGGCAGATTGAATCGGCATTTCAGCGAGAAGTTCGCTTACCTTCTGGTGGTTCAATTGTTATTGATGCCACAGAAGCGCTTACAGCAATCGATATTAACTCGGCTAAATCCATTCGTGGTAGTGATATTGAAGAAACAGCATTTAATACTAACCTTGAGGCAGCCGAAGAAATAGCTCGTCAACTACGTTTACGCGATTTAGGTGGTTTGATTGTTATCGATTTTATTGATATGACACCAGTCCGTAATCAACGTGAGGTAGAAAACCGCTTAAAAGAAGCGATGAAAACCGATCGTGCACGAATTCAAACCACGCGAATTTCACGCTTTGGTTTACTTGAAATGTCGCGCCAACGTTTAAGCCCTTCATTACGCGAAGCAACGCATCACATTTGCCCTCGTTGTCAAGGTACAGGCACAGTTCGCGATAATAATTCATTGTCTTTATCTATTCTTCGATTGATTCAAGAAGAAGCAATGAAAGATAATACAGTACAAATCGATGTCATTGTTCCTGTGCCAATAGCGAGCTATTTACTCAACGAAAAACGTCGTGCTATCACCAATATCGAACGTATGCATCCTGATGTCAAAATTGTGATTGCTGGCGATGAAGAGATGGAAACACCATTGTATAAGGTGATTCGTAAGCGTAGAGGCGAAGAAACAGATGTGCTGAGTTATAATCTTCCAAAATTGATTCGTGAACTTGAGGAAGAGGAAGAAGAGCAACAAGCTGTTGAAGTTATTGTTGAACAAGCTGTATTATCTGGACCTAAAGTTGAAGCTTGTGCAACACCAAAAGAAAAGGTAGAGTCAAAAACTATAAAATCAGGCGGTCTGTTTAGTGGATTATTTGGTAAATTACGTAAACTGTTTGTTACTGAAAAAGTAGAACCACAGCCAGAAGTTAAAACAAGACCGACTAAAAGACGGGATAATCAACGTTCAAACAATCGACGTCAACGTAATCACCGAAATAACAATGCTGCTAATAATGGTAATTTTGTTGCAGCAGGCAATATTGACGAGGTTAAAGAATCAAGTCGAAATAATAATCGCAGAGCTAAACAAAATAGTAATTCAAATGCTAATTTGTCAAACTCTGAAAACAATCTTAAGGCAGATAGAGTTGTCGAGGAAGTGGTACAACCAAAACTGCGTGAGGCTAAGCCAAGACGCCAACAACGAGCATTAACTAAAAGTGTTCGTGTGAAAAATAGTAATACTACTGCCACGGTGCAGACTGAACAAGAACGAGTAATTATCCCTTCTTTATTATTACCTGTTATTGTCTCAGAATCAGCTGAGGGCAATATTGTATCGGAAATTCAACCGAAACGTCAGCGTCGTACTTCAAGACATTTACGAATGAATGGCCAACGTAATAAACGCCGTGTTCGTAATGTAGAACTAAAACAGTCTCCAATACCATTGCCGTTTGCTGCAGCATCATTGGAATTAGCTTTAGGTCGTGTTGTTGTTGATTACAGTCAAATAGCTAATTATGAACCACATAATGTGGTACCTGTCATTCCATCGCTTTTACTTCCTGTTATTGTTAAAAATGAGGAAGATGTAAATAGAACTGCTAGTGTTGATGAGGTATCAAAAGCTCCGTTATTTGTAAGTGTTCAAGAGGATTTTAACGTTAGTGAGAAAAATAATAATGATCTTGTAATTAATGATTCACACTCGATAGGTTATTCCTCATCAGCAATGACTAAAGCACCTGCACCAGAATATGTGACTTATGATGTTGAAATAAAATCGCGTGAAGAATCAGATTATCATTTTGAAGGTAAAGGTAATGCTGGTGGTTTAAGTGCTCAGGATCATGCTTATGCCGCAGCAAGTAAACCAGTAATACTGGATAATCAATAAATAGATTAAAACACGGTGGCGTGGTTATGTTGCCGTGTTTTAATTAATTATAATAGCGATAAAGATAAATAATGATTATCTATATTTTCAAGAAAATAGTAACGTTTTTGTTTATTATTTGTGTATTAGCCCAGATTAGTTTTTGTTTAGTTTATTTTAGTCCTCACTCAACATTTAACATTAATAATTTAAGCTTTTTAGATGCTTACAGTGCTTTTTTTAAACAGTTGCTGCAGGGGCAATTCAGATTATTAACTGGAGAAACAGTACCATTTCTCCATACACTATTGGCTACATTTGAACTGTGCATTCTTGCTTTATTCGTTGCTTTACTGATTGGATTGCCATTGGGAATTTTTCTTGGACTTAGTAATATTCATTGGTTAAATAATATTATCCGTTTAGGATCTTTATCTTTGTATTCTTGCCCTATAGTTATGGTTGTTATTATTGTTATGTATTGGTTATCGCCAACTTGGTCGATATCGATGAATTTTAATGTATCGCCATCAGTAGCTGGAACTTCGTTATTGGATCTTTTAATTTCATCAAAAACAGATAAATGGCATATGATATTTGATCAACTTTACTATTTGTTTTTGCCGATCATTATTTTAGCTATTCAACCAAGCATTATGACTATTCAACTCGTTAGCCAGAATGTAAGAAATACATCACGACAGAATTTTATTAAAATGGCGATTATTCGTGAACGATCACCGTTTAAAATTTTACGCCGCCATTTATTACCTAATTCCATTCCTGCAACTATTCCACAGCTGACTTATAATACGACAACACTACTTTTTTCAACTATGGTAATTGAAATTTTATTTAATCGAGTAGGATTGGGGCAATGGGTGATGCTTGCTTATCATCATCATAATTATTTTGTTATTTCTATTGCCATTTTAGCCTGTGGCACTGTCATCAGTTTGTTAACGTTATTGGGCGAAATTTCGGCGGTAGTTATTTATCCTCTACGTCATAAGGAACATTATGTCTAAGCGAGCAAGATTGCTTAAAAATGTCAATTTAAGCTTTAATCGGTTGCATAGTAATCTCTACTTAGTTGTTGGCCTTTATGGCATATTGGCGCTTGCCTTTGTGGCATTATCAACCAAATGGTTCTTTCATGCTCATTTAAACCCTATTTACCCAGTTTCATTACCACCTGCTTGGTGGTCTAATGGTGATATTAATCATATATTAGGTACTAACGATAAAGGACAAGATATTTTTGATTATTTGTTAATTGGTTATCGCTCAACTATGTCAATGACATTAAAGGCGGTTTTTTATGTGGTAGTCATTGGTGGGTTAATCAATTATTTAATGTTTTTTATATCATTTATACGCCCTTTTATATTATTTGTTTTTAAATTTTGTATGGTAGTACCACCGTTACTTGGTGTGATTGTGATTAGCTTATTATTAGAAGATGACATTACTAATATTTTATTGGTAATAGGGTTATCTTATACGCCACGCTTTATTTATAATATTCATCAGCGTGCCATCAATGAATGGAATAAAACGTATATTACAGCCTATAGACTTGATGGATTATCTTCCTTTACAATTTTTAATCATTATATTTTACCTAATATTTTACCTATTTATTTGACTGAAATTGTTTCGCTATTTGGTTCGATTATTTTAGCTATTACTACCATAACTTTTTTAGGTTTTGCAAATGATATTTCTCGACCAGATTTAGGTATGATGATGTTTCAAATGAAAGATATCATTGCAACTAATTATTTAGCCTTTTTATCTCCGGGAATTGCGGTTTCTGCTACAATTATTTTGGTTTATTTATTCAATTTTGGATTATATGGCCGTCGAGCAGGAACTTAATTATGGCATTGTTAGATATTCGGAATTTAACCATTGAGTTTATTACACCAGATGGTCTTTTACGTGCAATTGATCGTGTAAATTTAAAGTTGTCAGAAGGTGAAATTCGAGGTTTAGTTGGTGAGTCAGGATCTGGAAAAAGCCTTATCGCTAAAGCTATTTTAGGTGTGACTAATCATAATTGGAAGATTTCAGCTGATCGATTTTATTTTAATGACATTGATTTACTTAAACTCACTCCTAGACAGCGCCGAAAAGTCATTAGTGCCAATATATCGATGATATTCCAAGAACCACAATCTTGCTTAGATCCTTCCATGAAAGTAGGACAACAATTAATTAGTGCAATTCCAAGAAGGACATTTAAAGGGCATTGGTGGCAAAGGTTATTTTGGCGTAAACATCGAGCGATTGAGTTATTGCATCGGGTAGGAATTAAGAATCATAAGGAGATATTAAAATCTTATCCGTTTGAATTGACTGAAGGTGAATGTCAAAAAGTCATGATTGCAATTGCGTTGGCTAATCAACCTAAGCTACTTATTGCTGATGAGCCGACAAATGCGATGGAAGCAACTACTGAAGCACAAATTTTTAGGTTGCTAGCTAGTATGAATCAAAATGTGGGTACCACTATCTTATTTATTAGTCATGATCTGCAAATGGTTACCAGATGGACTGATCGTATCAATGTTTTATATTGTGGACAGACAGTTGAAGTTGCAGATAGTAAAGATTTAATTAAATCGCCTTATCATCCTTATACTCAGGCGTTAATTTATGCAATTCCTGACTTTGGTAAAGCGATGCCGCATAAAAGTCCTTTAAATACTTTGCCTGGAGTGATCCCATCATTAGAACACCTACCAATAGGTTGTCGATTAGGTCCTCGTTGTCCATATGCCCAGAAAAAATGTATTTTGGCGCCAGAATTGATACCGATAAAAGATCATTTCGTAGCCTGTCATTTTCCGTTAAATACTGATGAGTAGCCATAAATAATAGGAATATACGATGAATCCAATATTAAGAGTGCGTAACTTATCTAAGCAATTTAAAATTCCTAAAGGATTTCTGGGACATTTATACATTAATGCGGTGAAGCCATTATCGTTTTCTCTTAATGAAGGTAAAACGCTTGCAATTATCGGACAAAATGGCTCTGGCAAATCGACACTCGCAAAAATGTTAGTTGGTATGATAAAGCCTGATAGTGGAGATATCTGGATTGACGGTAATAAAGTTCAATACGGCGATTATAGCTATCGTTGTCAACTAATTCGTATGATATTTCAGCATGTAGAAAGTTCATTTGATCCACGATTACGTATTGGGCAATTGCTTGAAATCCCATTAAAGTGTAATGCTAATTATGATGCTCATGAACGTGAAAAGTTAATTAGAGATGTATTGAAGCAAGTTGGATTGTTACCTGAACATGCCTCTTATTATCCTTCAGTGATGGCTGCGGGACAAAAACAGCGAGTAGCATTAGCTCGAGCATTGATTTTAAAACCCAAAGTGATAATTTTAGATGAAGCATTAGCTGCACTTGATATTTCGATGCGTTCACAAATTGTTAATTTAATGCTGATGTTACAAGCTGAACAAAATATCTCTTATGTATATGTTACTCAAGATATTGGGATGATGAAACATATCAGCGATGAAATTTTAGTTATGCATAATGGCGAATTGGTTGAATATGGTAATACTGCTGAAGTATTAGCTTCACCGCTGAGTGATATTACCCAAAAATTAATTAATAGCTATTTTGGTGAAGCGCTTACTGCAGATACTTGGCGTACCGATACTCGTACTTTTTAATTAACAAATCTATCGGAGTGATTTTGATTTTTGCATGAAGTAATACACATTTCTTTAGAATGTTTGTTAATTTGTAATTTGATTATTCTGATGATTTTGTTAAATAAAAAATCTCGACAAATAAATTAAAAGATACTATATTTAGCTATATAGATTTCTAGACGTCTATTTTGATGTTTAAAAATGACTTACCGATTTAGGAGTTTTTGTTATGCCTATTTGTATTCCTGACTCATTACCTGCGGTTGATGTATTACGTAATGAGAATGTATTTGTTATGACTTCATCGCGTGCTAATACCCAAGAAATTCGACCTCTTAAGCTTCTTTTTTTAAATTTAATGCCTAAAAAAATCGAAACAGAAAACCAATTTTTACGCTTACTTTCTAATTCGTCTTTACAAGTTGATATTCAGTTATTACGTATTGATCAGCGAGAGTCTAAAAATACGCCTATTGAACATTTAAATAGTTTTTATTGTGATTTTGATGATATTTGTGAGCAAAATTTTGATGGGTTAATTATAACAGGTGCCCCACTAGGGAAAGTGGCTTTTTCCGATGTTGTGTATTGGTCTAAGTTAGCCAAAATTATTACTTGGGCAAAGGATCATGTTACTTCAACTATGTTTGTTTGTTGGGGTGTTCAAGCTGCTTTGAATGTCTTATATGATTTACCAAAATTTACTCGCACGCAAAAGTTATCGGGTGTTTTTCAGCATCATATTGTGCAAACTAATGCGATTTTAACACGTGGTTTTGATGATACCTTTTGGGCTCCTCATTCTCGTTATGCTGATTTTCCAATTGATAAAATAAAAACATATACCGATTTAACTATTTTAGCTGAGTCTGATATTACCGGTCCTTATTTAATGGCTACAGCTGATAAGCGAATGGTGTTTGTAACAGGTCATCCTGAATATGATTCTTCAACGTTGGCAAATGAATATTATCGAGATTTAAATGCAGGTATTCATCCTGATATGCCATATAATTATTTTCCTGATAATAATCCTCATTTAACACCAAAAGCCACATGGCGTAGCCACGCTTACCTATTATTTAGTAATTGGCTCAACTATTATGTTTACCAGTTAACTCCATTTGATTTAACTACTCGAAATTTAACGATTGATGACTAATAAAGGTTAGCCGTATCTTATAATCAAATTTTGTTAGGTTGTTGCTAGATTTATTTAACAATAACCTATTTAAATTGGATCTTACAATGCCAAATATTAAATAATAATTGGTAAAACTTGCGAAATATTATCTAAATGTAATTTTAGTTATATAACTAGACTTGTAACCAGAATGTTACAGGACCATCATTAATCAATGATACTTGCATGTCAGCTGCAAATTGGCCTGTTTGAGTTGTTATTTTTTGTTGGCATTGTTCTACAAAAAACTGGTAAAGCCTATTTGCTTCATCGGGTTTAGCGCCTTTTGTAAAGCTTGGTCGCATTCCTTTTTTAGTGTCTGCAGCTAGGGTGAATTGAGAAACAACTAATATTTCGCCATTAGCTTGGTTAACATTTAAATTCATTTTTCCTTCATTATCGCTGAAAATACGATAACCTAAAACTTTATCACATAAACGAATTGCTTTTTGTTCGTCATCATCTTGCTCAACTCCCAGGAAAATCAGTAAACCCTGATTAATCTGTCCAATGATATTATTGTCTATTGTCACACTAGCTTGTTTTACTCGTTGGATTAAGGCGATCATAATTTAATTACTCTGGTAAAGAAGGGTTGTTAACAATATGTTTTTTTTGTCTATTATAGTCAGTTAAGGTTGCTGCAAATTCGGCCCCAAACAAGACAATGCACCAAGAAAAGTAGATCCAAACTAACATAATGGGGATTGATGATACTACTCCGTAAATAAGTTGATATGTTGGAAACGAAGTAACATATAGTGCAAATGCGCGTTTACCTATTTCAAATAATGCTGCAGCGACAAACGCTCCAATCATCGATTCTTTTAAAGGTACAGACTCGGTCGGGATAATGCTATAAAGTAGCCAAAATCCAATCACAGAAATAATAAATGGTAAGCAATTAAGTAGTATATTACCCGTTGTTGCAGTAGATAGCCATTTCAATGAAAAAATATAAGAGCTAATCGCTATACTAGAACCAATTAAAATTGGGCCTAAGGTTAGTATTGTCCAATACATGGTTAGATTGTACATGAAGGAACGTTTGCGTTTAGTTTGCCAAATATGATTAAGTGCTGTATTAATTGAGTTGATAAGCAACAGTGATGTAACAATCAGACCAATTACACCAACAAAGGTCATTTTTTTTGTATTGGAGATGAATTGTTCTAAATAATTTTGAATGGTGTCACTCGCCGTTGGAACAAGATTGTTATAGATTAATTGTTTCAATAAATGGCTAATTTCATCAAACATAGGAAAAGCTGAAAGTAAAGAAAAAATAACGGTAATAAGTGGAACTAGTGCTAGTATAGTGGTATAAGCAAGTCCCGCAGAAGATGTTGTTAGCCGGTCATGGTTGATACGATTCCATAACATTTTTATAAAAATCTGTATTTGCGTCATTGATCTCATCGGCTTTTTATATTCTAGTTAGAAATAACACAATTATTAATCCCATTACTATTTAATAAGTTTAATGTGATATCGGCTTCTTTTTTACTGGTATAAGGTCCTACTGTGACTCGATATAATTGGCCTGAAGAAATATTGCCACTAACCCCAGTCATTGCAAGCTTAGCTTTTAGTTTATCAGCATTAGATTTATCTTTAAATGCTCCACATTGCAATAGCCATTTGTTTGTAATAGCTTGTGTTGGTTGTGATGTTACATTTGATGTTTGGTTTTGCGTTGTTGCTTCTTTTTTAGAAGACGTCACACTGCGTGAATTATTAACAAAGCTATTTAGGATTTGCTCTCTTTCACTAGCAATTGAACTTGACGCGGAACCATAATTAGCATTAGGAGTTTCTAATTCCTTAAGGTATGTCCAACGCTCTTGAGGTTGTTCAGGTAAAGTTATTGAAGGAGGTTGAGTTTTTGTTTTTGGCGGTTCAGCGGTTTTTTTAGGTGTATTATTTGCAACAAAATAGAGAATAGCAGAAAATAAAATAATGATTATAATAGCCAAAAATATCATAAAATTAGGCTTATTTCGTGACTTACTTTTTTTTGATTGGCTCTTTTTTCTGACATAATCACGCTGAACCACAATAAACTCTCTTTTTAATAATATTGTGTAAAATAAAACTAGTATATAAATAAAAAAAGTGGCTTACACCACTTTTTTTCGTATTTCTTTAACTATGTTAGTTAAAAAATTAATGTATTAAGCCAACGCTTTAATTTGTTTGATTAAATTTGCTTTATGACGTGCAGCTTTATTTTTGTGAATTAAGCCACGAGCCGCTTGACGGTCAACAACTGCTTGCATGTCTTTGAATGCCACTTCAGCTGTTTGTTTATCACCAGCTGCAACAGCTGCGTAAACTTTCTTAATATAAGTACGCATCATTGAACGGTTACTAGCATTATGTTTACGGCGTTTTTCGGATTGAACCGCACGCTTCTTAGCTGATTTGATATTAGCCAAAGTCAACTCCCAAGTTTAGATAAAAATTACATATTAATAAGGTGGCAAAATATGCCTTAATTTCTTCCTATTGTCAATGGCGTTACATAAAAAAATATGTTGGTAGTTTTTGTATTTATTATTAATGTTTATTATTTGCACAGCAATCCCTATAACCTAAAAAGAATTTTTATGTTAGAATGGCGTAAGTTTTATTTTATTTATATTTTACAAGGGGAAGTATCATGTCTATTATTAGAATGCAAGATCTTGATCTAAAAGGAAAACGCTTATTTATTCGCTCAGATCTTAATGTGCCGGTCAAAAATGGTAAGGTAACTTCCGATGCGCGTATTAAAGCATCACTACCTACTATTGAAGAAGCCATCAAAAAAGGTGCTAAAGTAATGGTTACCTCTCATATTGGCCGTCCAACAGAAGGTGAGTATAATCCAGAGTTCTCTTTACAACCTGTTGTTGATTATTTAAAAGAACACGTGTCATTCCCTGTTCGTTTAGTAAAAGATTACCTCAATGGTGTAGATGTAAAAGAAGGCGAATTAGTTGTACTTGAAAACGTTCGTTTCAATGTAGGCGAAGGTAAAGATGATGAAACTTTGTCTAAAAAATACGCTGCTCTTTGTGATATTTATGTAATGGATGCATTTGGTACAGCTCACCGAGCTCAAGCTTCGACTCATGGTGCTGGTAAATTTGCGCCAGTGGCTTGTGCTGGGCCATTGTTAGCAGCTGAACTTGATGCGTTAGGTAAAGCATTAGATAATCCAGCAAGGCCAATGGTTGCTATCGTTGCCGGTTCTAAGGTATCAACAAAATTAACCGTACTTGATTCTTTATCAAAAATTGCTGACCAAATTATTGTTGGTGGCGGTATTGCTAATACTTTTATTGCCGCTGAAGGTTATAATGTAGGTAAGTCTCTTTATGAAGCAGACTTAATTCCAGAAGCTAAAAAATTAATGGCTAACTGTGAAATCCCAGTTCCAACTGATGTTCGTGTTGCAACAGAATTTAGTGAAACAGCAACAGCGACTGAAAAATCAGTTAAAGACGTTAAAGAAAATGAACAAATTCTTGATTTAGGTGATAAATCAGCAGAAGTATTAGCAAATATTATCAAAAATGCTAAAACCATTTTATGGAATGGTCCAGTGGGTGTTTTTGAATTTCCTAATTTCCGTCGTGGTACTGAAATTGTAGCCAAAGCAATTGCCGATAGCGAAGGTTTTTCAATTGCTGGTGGTGGGGATACATTAGCTGCAATCGATCTATTTGGTATTGAAGATAAAATCTCTTATATTTCAACTGGTGGCGGGGCTTTTCTTGAATTTGTTGAAGGTAAAAAACTACCCGCTGTTGCGATGTTAGAAGCTAGAGCAAAGGCCTAGTATTTGAGTTCAGTAAAAGGATGAGATAATTACTCATCCTTTAATTTTTATAAATAAATTTATAGGTAATAAAATGGTTACTAAGATTTCTGATGTTGTTAAACCTGGTGTTGTCACTGGTGATGATGTTCAAAAAGTATTTCAAATCGCTCGCGAAAATAACTTTGCATTACCTGCGGTTAACTGTGTTGACACAAATACTATCAATGCCGTTATTGAAACAGCCGCAAAAGTAGGTTCTCCTGTTATTGTTCAGTTTTCTAACGGTGGAGCTCAATTTATTGCTGGTAAAGGCCTAAAATTAGAAGGTCAAGAATGTGCTGTGTTGGGTGCTATTTCTGGCGCAAAACATGTTCATCTTATGGCTGAAAAATATGGAGTCCCTGTTATAGTTCATACTGATCACTGCGCTAAAAAATTACTTCCATGGGTTGATGGGTTACTGGATGCAGGCGAAACTCATTTTGCTAAAACAGGTAAACCATTATTTTCATCTCATATGATTGATCTTTCAGAAGAGTCATTAAAAGATAATATTGATATTTGTTGTCAATATCTTGCTCGTATGTCAGCAATGAAAATGACTTTAGAGTTAGAGCTAGGATGCACTGGTGGTGAAGAAGATGGTGTTGATAATAGTCATATGGATAGCTCAGCACTTTATACTCAACCGGAAGATGTAGCTTATGCTTATGAACGTTTAAGTGCTATCAGTCCTCGTTTTACTATTGCAGCTTCATTTGGTAATGTGCATGGAGTTTATAAACCAGGTAATGTTAAATTAACGCCAAAAATTTTAGATAACTCACAAAAATATGTATCTGAAAAATATAATCTACCAGCTAAATCATTAAACTTTGTATTCCATGGTGGATCAGGCTCTACACCGGAAGAAATAGCTGAAGCAGTTAGTTATGGTGTAATTAAAATGAATATTGACACAGATACGCAATGGGCTAACTGGTCTGGTATCTTAGATTATTACAAAGCAAATGAAGCTTACTTACAGGGGCAATTAGGTAACCCTGAAGGCGTTGATGCTCCAAATAAAAAATACTACGATCCTCGCGTATGGTTACGTAAGGGACAAGATTCTTTAGTTGCTCGTTTAGAACTTGCATTTAAAGAGCTTAATGCTGTAGGTGTTCTTTAATTTTTATGTTATTTAGGATTAAAGCAAGGTATTTGCCTTGCTTTTGATTTATCTATACTTAAATTAAATCTTGCATTTTCAATTAAGTTATAGGATAATTCTGCCCTCATTTAACTTAGGGGAGCTGTCTATTTATTAATAATTATTATTAATAGAGGCGTTTGCACCCAAGCAAAGGAAACTAAAAATGGCAAAAAAAGTACAAGCTTACATCAAGTTGCAAGTTGCAGCTGGTGCAGCAAATCCTAGTCCGCCAGTTGGTCCAGCACTTGGCCAACATGGTGTGAATATCATGGAATTCTGTAAAGCATTTAATGCAAAAACAGAAAGCATGGAAAAAGGCTTACCAATTCCTGTTGTAATTACAGTCTATTCTGACCGTTCATTTACATTCGTAACTAAAACACCTCCAGCAGCTGTTTTGTTAAAGAAAGCGGCTAAAATCAAGTCTGGTTCAGGTGAACCTAATAAGAAAAAAGTAGGTAAAGTAACGAGTGCACAAATTCGCGAAATCGCTGAATTGAAGGCTGCAGATATGAATGGTGCTACCATTGAAACGATGATGCGTTCTATTGAAGGGACAGCTCGTTCAATGGGCTTGGAAGTGGAGGGTTAATTCATGGCTAAATTATCTAAGAAGGCTAAACTTATCCGCGAAAAAGTAAACGCAACTAAACAATATGATATCAATGAAGCAATTACTTTATTAAAAGAATTAGCTACAGCTAAATTTACAGAAAGTGTTGATGTTGCTGTTAATCTAGGTATTGATTCACGTAAATCAGATCAAAATGTTCGTGGTGCGATCGTTCTTCCTCATGGTACTGGACGTAGCGTGCGTGTTGCTGTCTTTACTCAGGGTGCAAATGCAGAGGCTGCAAAAGAAGCTGGTGCTGAATTAGTGGGTATGGACGATCTTGCAGATCAAATCAAAAAAGGCGAAATGGATTTTGATGTCGTAATTGCATCACCTGACGCTATGCGCGTTGTTGGTCAATTAGGTCAAATTTTAGGACCACGTGGTTTAATGCCAAATCCTAAAGTTGGAACTGTAACTCCTAACGTTGCAGAAGCTGTAAAAAACGCTAAAGCTGGTCAGATCCGTTACCGTAATGATAAGAATGGTATTATCCATACTACTATTGGTAAAGCTGATTTTGATGCAGATAAGCTTAAAGAAAATTTAGAAGCATTACTTGTTGCGTTGAAACGTGCTAAACCAGCCTCTTCTAAAGGTGTATTTATTAAGAAAGTTAGCCTTTCTACTACAATGGGTGCTGGTGTTGCTATTGATCAAGCAACATTAAATGCAACTGTTTAATTATTATTTATAATTAAATAGAGAAATCGGTTGGTGTCTGGCCTTAACCAGACCCCGTCCAAGACCGTAGGTGTGGTTGTTGTGTGACTACTTAATTTTCCTACGTAGACGGTGACAGAACCTGATAAGATATAATAGAAGGATTCTGCTCATCGTGGTTGTGCTAGCTATATTTGTAGCTAGCTTGAATAAGTCTAGGCTTTTGCCTAGTATAATCCAGGAGCAATACCAATGGCACTAAATCTTCAAAATAAACAAGAAATTGTTGCTGAAGTCAATGAAATCGCCAAAGGTGCGCTATCTGCAGTTGTTGCTGATTCTCGAGGCATAACTGTAGAAAAAATGACTGCATTACGTAAATCTGCTCGTGAAGCGGGTGTTTATATGCGTGTTGTTCGTAATACGCTATTACGCCGTGTTGTTGAGGGCACTCAATATGAGTGTTTAAAAGATACGTTTGTTGGTCCAACTCTAATTGCATTTTCAAATGAGCACCCAGGTGCTGCAGCGCGTATTTTTAAGGCGTTTGCGAAAGAAAATGAAAAATTTGAGATTAAAGCCGCAGCCTTTGAAGGTGAGTTGATTACTGCAGCGAATATTGATCGCTTAGCAACATTACCTACATATGAAGAAGCATTAGCTCGCTTGATGTCAACCATGAAAGAAGCCGCAGCTGGCAAATTGGTTCGTACTCTTGCAGCGGTTCGCGATCAAAAAGAAGCTGCTTAATTGGCGGTTTGATTGTGAATTTTATTAATTAAAAAATGTAAATTTGGGAAACTATATTATGTCTATCACTAAAGAACAAATTTTAGATGCAGTTGCTGAAATGTCTGTTATGGATGTTGTTGAACTTGTATCAATGATGGAAGAAAAATTTGGTGTTTCTGCAGCAGCAGCTGTAGCCGTAGCCGCAGCAGGTCCAGCTGAAGCAGCAGAAGAGAAAACTGAATTTGATGTAATCTTAAAAGATGTTGGTGCTAATAAAGTAGCTGTTATCAAAGCAGTTCGTGGTGCAACTGGTTTAGGCTTAAAAGAAGCTAAAGACCTTGTTGAATCAGCTCCAGCAACAGTTAAAGAAGGCGTTAGCAAAGCCGATGCTGATGAACTTAAGAAAGCACTTGAAGAATCTGGTGCAGTTGTCGAGCTTAAATAAGTTTATCGATATTCCGATAAATGGCTGGGGGTTTTATACCTCCAGCCTTTTTGCGCTATAATAAGTTAAAGAATTTTATTTGAAGATTATCAATAAAAAATAATAAAGAAATAGTATATTTATTAAGCCTAATCAATTGATATTTATAGATATTTTCGATGAGGTGTCAGGTGTATCAGTTGGCGATAACACCCTGATGAATATTTAATCATGCTAAAATAGCAGATAAGCAAGTTGAGGAACTAATGGTTTACTCTTATACCGAGAAAAAACGAATTCGTAAGAATTTTGGTAAGCGTCCACAAGTCTTGGATATACCGTATCTTCTTTCTATTCAACTTGATTCGTTCCAGAAATTTATTGAGCAAGATCCAGAAGGACAATATGGCTTAGAAGCTGCATTCCGTTCAATATTTCCGATAAAAAGTTATAGTGGTAACGCTGAGTTACAGTACGTGAGCTTTATGATGGGCGAACCTGTGTTTGATGTTAAAGAATGTCAAATTAGAGGGATCACTTACTCAGCACCGTTGCGCGTA
Source organism: Gilliamella sp. BG2 (assembly GCF_046635645.1). NCBI lineage: Bacteria > Pseudomonadati > Pseudomonadota > Gammaproteobacteria > Orbales > Orbaceae > Gilliamella > Gilliamella sp. BG2. The sequence goes on along the minus strand of NZ_JBIDFF010000001.1, from coordinate 67,593 downwards.
AAATTACGTTTAGTTATTTATGATAAAGATGCGCCAGAGGGAACAGTTAAAGATATTAAAGAGCAAGACGTCTATATGGGCGAAATTCCTTTAATGACAGACAATGGTACATTTGTGATAAACGGTACAGAGCGTGTAATCGTATCGCAATTACATCGTAGTCCAGGTGTGTTCTTTGATAGTGATAAAGGTAAAACGCACTCTTCTGGTAAAGTTTTATATAATGCTCGGATTATTCCTTATCGTGGTTCTTGGCTTGATTTTGAATTTGATCCAAAAGATAATCTTTTTGCTCGTATTGACCGTCGTCGTAAACTTCCAGCAACAATTATTTTACGTGCATTAGGTTATGAAACAGAAGAAATTTTAGATATTTTCTTTGAAAAAACTATTTTTGAAGTTAGCAAATCTAAGTTAAAAATGGATCTTATTCCAGAGCGTTTACGTGGTGATACAGCACTATTTGATATTGAGTCAAAAGGTAAAGTTTACGCTGAAAAAGGTCGACGTATTACAGCTCGTCACATTCGTGAGTTAGAAAAAGATAAAGTTAGCAAAATTGATGTACCAGTTGAATATATTGTTAATAAAGTTCTTGCTAAAAATTATGTTGATGAAGAAACAGGTGAGGTAATTGCTTTTGCCAATACACCGATTTCATTAGAACTATTACTTCAATTAACGAATGCTGGCTATAAAAAGATAGAAACATTATTCACTAATGATTTAGATCATGGTGCATTTATTTCTGAGACATTAAATGTTGATTCAACTCGTGATCGACTTGGAGCATTAGTTGAAATTTATCGCATGATGCGTCCAGGTGAGCCACCTACAAAAGAAGCAGCTGAAGCGTTATTTGATAATTTATTCTTTTCTGAAGAACGTTATGATTTATCTGCTGTTGGTCGAATGAAATTTAACCGTTCATTAGGGCGTGATGACATTGAAGGTGAAAGCGTTTTAACGAAAGATGATATCGTTGACGTAATGAAGAAATTAATCGCTATTCGTAATGGTCACGGTGAAGTTGATGATATCGACCATTTAGGTAATAGACGTATTCGTAGTGTTGGCGAAATGGCAGAAAACCAATTCCGTATTGGTTTAGTTCGTGTTGAACGAGCAGTGAAAGAACGCTTATCTCTAGGTGATCTTGATTCACTAATGCCACAAGATATGATTAATGCTAAACCAATTTCAGCAGCGATTCGTGAATTCTTTGGTTCAAGTCAGTTATCTCAGTTTATGGATCAAAACAACCCATTATCCGAAATTACGCATAAACGTCGTATTTCAGCTTTAGGACCAGGTGGTTTAACGCGTGAGCGAGCAGGATTTGAAGTGCGTGACGTACATCCAACGCACTATGGGCGTGTATGTCCAATCGAAACGCCTGAAGGTCCAAACATTGGTTTGATTAATTCATTAGCAGTTTATGCTCGTACCAATGAGTATGGATTTTTAGAAACACCATATCGTCGTGTTATTGATGGCATTGTAACTGATGAAATTAATTATCTATCAGCGATTGATGAAAGTGAATTTGTAATTGCTCAAGCAAACTCAAATCTTGATGAAAATGGTCGTTTTAAAGAAGATTTAGTAACTTGTCGTTTAAGTGGTGAATCAGGTTTATATAGTCCTGAACAAATTCATTATATGGACGTATCAACACAACAAATTGTATCTGTTGGTGCTTCATTGATTCCATTCCTTGAACATGATGATGCGAACCGTGCCTTAATGGGTGCGAACATGCAACGTCAAGCAGTACCAACCTTAAAAGCTGAAAAGCCGTTTGTTGGGACTGGTATGGAACGTGCAGTAGCTGTTGACTCGGGTGTAACAGCGGTTGCTCGTCGTGGTGGTACAGTTCAATATGTTGATGCATCGCGTATTGTGGTTAATGTTAATGCTGATGAAATATATGCTGGTGAAACAGGTATTGATATTTATAACTTAACTAAATATACACGGTCTAACCAAAATACTTGTATTAACCAAATTCCATGTGTGGAGTTGGGAGAAAAAGTTGAACGTGGTGATGTACTTGCAGATGGTCCATCTACTGACTTAGGTGAATTGGCATTAGGGCAAAATATGCGAGTGGCATTTATGCCATGGAATGGTTATAACTTTGAGGATTCTATTTTAGTTTCTGAAAAAGTGGTACAAGACGACCGTTTTACCTCGATTCATATTCAAGAGTTATCTTGTATTTCTCGTGATACAAAATTAGGTGCAGAAGAAATTACGGCGGATATTCCAAACGTAGGTGAAGCAGCACTGTCTAAACTTGATGAATCAGGTATTGTATACATCGGTGCTGAAGTAAAAGGTGGCGATATTCTGGTTGGTAAAGTGACACCTAAAGGTGAAACTCAATTAACGCCAGAAGAAAAATTGCTACGTGCTATTTTTGGTGAAAAGGCATCTGACGTTAAAGATACCTCATTACGTGTGCCAAATGGTGTTTCAGGTACTGTTATTGATGTTCAAGTGTTTACTCGTGATGGCGTAGAAAAAGATAAACGTGCAATTGAAATCGAAGAGATGCAACTCAAGCAGGCGAGAAAAGATTTAACTGAAGAACTTAAAATCTTAGAAGCTGCATTGTTTGCTCGAATTCGTGATGTATTAATTTCAGGTGGAATCAAAGCGGATAAATTAGATGCTTTACCACATCAAAAATGGCTAACAATTGGTATTGCAGACGAAGATAAACAAGCTCAATTAGAACAGTTGGCTGAACAGTACGACGAAATAAAAACAGAGTTTAACAAAAAACTTGAAGCTAAACGTATGAAGATTACTCAAGGCGATGATCTACAGCCTGGCGTTCTTAAAATCGTTAAAGTTTACTTGGCAGTTAAACGTCAAATTCAGCCTGGTGATAAGATGGCTGGTCGTCATGGTAACAAAGGGGTTATTTCAAAAATTAATCCAATTGAAGATATGCCATATGATGAAAAAGGTCGTCCAGTTGATATCGTATTGAATCCGCTAGGTGTTCCGTCCCGTATGAATATTGGACAGATATTAGAAACTCATTTGGGTATGGCTGCTAAAGGTATTGGTCAGAAGATCGATGCTATGCTAAAAGAACAGCAAGAATTAGCTAAATTACGTGAATTTATTCAAAAAGCGTATGATCTTGGTTTAGGTGCTGCGCAAAAAGTTAATGTTGCACAATTCACTGATCAAGAAGTGATGACTTTAGCACAAAATTTACGTAATGGTATGCCATTAGCAACACCTGTATTTGATGGTGCTAAAGAGCAAGAAATTAAGGCATTACTTGAACTGGGTGACTTACCAACTTCTGGTCAAATTACTCTGTATGATGGTCGTACAGGTGAAAAATTTGAACGTCCAGTTACTGTAGGTTATATGTATATGCTCAAATTGAATCACTTAGTTGATGACAAAATGCATGCTCGTTCTACAGGTTCATACAGTCTGGTTACTCAACAACCATTGGGTGGTAAAGCTCAATTTGGTGGTCAACGTTTTGGTGAGATGGAAGTGTGGGCACTTGAAGCATATGGTGCAGCTTATACCTTACAAGAAATGTTAACTGTTAAATCAGATGACGTAAACGGTCGAACTAAGATGTATAAAAATATTGTAGATGGTGATCATCGTATGGAGCCTGCGATTCCAGAATCATTTAATGTACTATTAAAAGAGATTCGTTCGCTAGGTATAAATATAGAGTTAGATGAAGAGTAATTTTCTCTAACTTAAATGATTTCTATTTATAGGGATAACTTATTAGTAATAATAAGTTATCTAATTGGTTTAACTCCATAGGAGTCAATTGTGAAAGACTTATTAAAGTTTCTAAAAGCACAAACAAAAACTGAAGACTTTGATGCTATCAAGATAGGCCTTGCTTCTCCTGATATGATTCGTTCATGGTCTTTTGGTGAAGTCAAAAAACCTGAAACAATCAATTATCGTACGTTCAAACCTGAACGTGATGGGTTGTTTTGTGCACGTATTTTCGGACCAGTAAAAGATTATGAATGTTTATGTGGAAAATATAAACGTCTAAAACACCGTGGTGTTATTTGTGAAAAATGTGGAGTTGAAGTAACTCAAGCTAAAGTACGTCGTGAACGTATGGGGCACATTGAACTTGCATCTCCAACTGCTCATATCTGGTTTTTAAAATCATTACCTTCTCGCATCGGCTTATTACTTGATATGCCACTTCGCGATATTGAACGAGTGCTTTATTTTGAGTCATTTATGGTTCTTGATGGTGGCATGACTAATTTAGAGCGAGGTCAGATTTTAACTGAAGAGCAATATCTTGACGCGTTAGAAGAGTTTGGTGATGAGTTTGATGCTCGTATGGGTGCTGAAGCTATCCAAGAATTATTGCGTAATATTGATGTGCAAGCAGAATGTGAAGCTCTACGCGATGAGCTAGCAACTACTAATTCTGAAACTAAGCGTAAAAAACTAACTAAACGTATTAAGATTATTGAAGCATTTATTCAATCAGAAAACAAACCTGAATGGATGATCTTAAATGTATTACCTGTGTTGCCACCAGATTTACGTCCATTGGTTCCACTAGATGGTGGGCGTTTTGCAACATCAGATCTAAATGATCTTTACCGTAGAGTTATTAACCGTAATAACCGTTTAAAACGTTTATTGGATTTAGCTGCACCAGATATTATTGTACGTAATGAAAAACGTATGTTACAAGAATCTGTTGACGCATTATTAGATAATGGTCGCCGAGGTCGTGCGATTACAGGTTCTAACAAACGCCCATTAAAATCCCTTGCTGATATGATCAAAGGTAAGCAAGGTCGTTTCCGTCAAAACCTGTTAGGTAAACGTGTTGACTATTCGGGGCGTTCTGTAATTACTGTAGGTCCATACTTGCATTTGCATCAGTGTGGTTTACCAAAGAAAATGGCACTTGAATTATTCAAACCATTTATTTATGGGAAATTAGAACGTCGCGGTTATGCAACAACCATTAAAGCTGCGAAGAAAATGGTTGAGCGTGAAGATGCAATTGTTTGGGATATCTTAGATGAAGTTATTCGTGAACATCCAGTATTATTAAACCGTGCTCCAACATTACATAGATTAGGTATTCAGGCATTTGAACCTATCCTAATTGAAGGTAAAGCGATTCAATTACACCCACTAGTTTGTGCGGCATTTAATGCTGACTTTGATGGTGACCAAATGGCGGTTCACGTTCCATTAACGTTAGAAGCTCAGTTAGAAGCACGTGCGTTAATGATGTCAACCAACAATATTCTTTCACCTGCAAGTGGAGAACCTATTATCGTTCCTTCTCAGGACGTGGTTTTAGGTCTTTACTATATGACTCGTGATAAAATTAATGCCAAAGGCGAAGGCATGGTATTAACTGGTCCTAAAGAAGCTGAAAAGCTATACCGTTTAGGTCTAGTTGAATTACATGCTAAAGTTAAAGTTCGTATTACTGAAAGCCAACGAAATAGTGTAGGTGAGTGGGAAGATACTACCTCGATTGTTGATACAACTGTTGGTCGTGCAATTTTATGGTTAATTATGCCAAAAGGAATGAACTTCTCTGTTATTAATCAACCTCTTGGTAAAAAAGCGATTTCTAAGATTTTAAATATTTGTTATCGCCAATTAGGTATGAAAGATACGGTAATTTTAGCCGACCAAATTATGTACACTGGATTTGCTTATGCAGCACGTTCAGGGGTATCTGTTGGTATTGATGATATGGAGATTCCAGCTAAGAAATCACAAATCATCAATGAAGCTGAAATTGAAGTTGCTGAAATTCAAGAGCAATTCCAATCAGGTTTAGTAACTGCTGGTGAACGTTATAATAAAGTTATCGATATTTGGGCTGCAGCTAATGAACGTGTTGCTAAAGCCATGATGGATAACCTATCAACTGAAAAAGTCATTAACCGTGAAGGTGAGGAAGAAGTTCAATCTTCTTTCAATAGTATTTACATGATGGCCGACTCAGGTGCACGTGGTTCTGCTGCACAGATTCGTCAGCTTGCCGGTATGCGTGGTTTGATGGCAAAACCAGATGGTTCGATTATCGAAACACCAATCACAGCGAACTTCCGTGAAGGATTAAACGTACTTCAGTACTTTATTTCTACTCATGGTGCGCGTAAAGGTCTTGCCGATACTGCATTAAAAACCGCAAACTCAGGTTACTTAACTCGACGTTTAGTTGACGTTGCACAAGATCTAGTGGTAATCGAAGACGACTGTGGCACCTTAGAAGGTGTGGTCATGACCCCAGTTATTGAAGGTGGTGATGTTAAAGAACCACTTCGTGAGCGTGTATTAGGTCGAGTCACAGCTGAAGATGTATTAAAACCTGGTAGTGCAGATATCTTAATTCCACGTAATACTTTACTTGATGAAAGTAAATGTGACTTACTTGAAGCTGAATCGGTAGATAGCGTTAAAGTACGTTCAGTCGTTTCGTGTGATACTGATTTTGGTGTTTGTGCAAAATGTTATGGACGAGATTTGGCTAGAGGTCATTTGGTTAATAAAGGTGAAGCCATCGGCGTTATTGCTGCGCAATCAATTGGTGAACCAGGTACTCAGTTAACCATGCGTACGTTCCATATTGGTGGTGCGGCATCGCGAGCTGCTGCTGAATCAAGTGTGCAAGTTAAAAACAAAGGTAGTATTAAATTAACTAATGCTAAATTTGTAACTAACCCAGATAAGAAATTGGTTATTACTTCGCGTAATGCTGAATTAACTATTATTGATGAATTAGGTCGAATGAAAGAAACCTATAAAGTTCCTTACGGTTCGATTTTAAGTAAAGGTGATGGTGTAACAGTTGATGCGGGTGAAACCGTTGCTAACTGGGATCCGCATACAATGCCAGTTATTTCAGAAGCAAAAGGTTTTGTTCGTTTTGTTGATATGGTTGATGGACAAACTATTACTCGCCAAACTGATGAGTTAACTGGTTTATCATCTATTGTGATATTAGACGTAGCTGAACGTACTGGGGTGGGTAAAGATTTACGTCCAGCAATTAAAATTGTTGATGCTGAAGGTAAAGATATTTATCTTACTGGTACAGAAATGCTTGCACAATACTTTTTACCAGGTAAAGCGTTAGTACAGTTAGAAGATGGTGCAGAAATCAATATTGGTGACACACTTGCTCGTATTCCACAAGCATCTGTTGGTACCAAAGATATCACCGGTGGTTTACCACGTGTTGCTGACCTATTTGAAGCTCGTAAACCAAAAGAGCCTGCTATTTTAGCTGAAATTGATGGTATCATTTCATTTGGTAAAGAAACGAAAGGTAAACGTCGTTTAATTATCACTCCGTTAGATGGTAGTGAACCATATGAGGAAATGATTCCAAAATGGCGTCAACTTAACGTATTTGAAGGTGAACAAGTTGGTCGTGGAGATGTAATTTCTGATGGACCTGAATCGGCTCATGACATTTTACGTCTACGTGGTGTTAATGCTGTAACACGTTATATTGTAAACGAGGTTCAAGAAGTTTATCGTCTACAAGGTGTAAAAATTAACGATAAACACATTGAAGTTATTGTGCGCCAAATGTTACGTAAAGCAACAGTTATCCATCCTGGTGGCTCTCGCTTGCTTGAAGGCGAACAACTTGAAGTTTCACGCTTGAAGATTATCAACCGTGAACTTGAGGCTCAAGGTAAAGAACCAATTGTTTATTTACACGATCTACTTGGTATTACCAAAGCATCATTAACGACTGAATCGTTTATTTCTGCAGCTTCGTTCCAAGAAACGACTCGCGTCTTAACAGAGGCAGCGGTAGCTGGTAAAAATGACGAATTACGTGGCTTAAAAGAAAACGTAATTGTTGGTCGATTAATTCCAGCTGGTACAGGTTATGCTTACCATAAGGAACGTTTACGTAAACGAGCAATGCCATCGACTGATGAGATTCAAACAACAATTTCAGCTGAAGAAGCTACAGCTAATTTAGCTGAGTTACTAAATTCTGCTGAAGAAAATCAATAGTCTCATTAGATTTGATTCATAAATAGCACGCATAGCGTGCTATTTTTTTATATGATGACTAAAAGTCATAAATATAAAAAGTATAGGCATGTATGTTGTAATGAATCGTCTTTACCTTTCACAAGAGAAAATAGAAGAAAGCTATGCGCTGTTTTCTACAGAGTGGATGTCTAAAGTGGATTTTAAAGCTTAAGTTAATTTTGCACAATTTGCTCATAGTCTTCATAATATAAATAGCTAAGTATAAAAAGATTAATTTTTTAAATATTAAAAAAATCAAATAAAATCAATAGTAAACCTGAGCGTTTTTGGAAAAATAAACTAATTTTTTAATTTTTACCTATTTTTTACAATGTTTGAATATTATCCTCAATGTATAAATGACAGTATTATCTAATTAATCAAATTATAGAAATTGTATTTTTAAATGTATTTGTGAAGGTCGGGTTTTATGATCTAAATCACAAAATTGAACATAGATTTAATCAATAAATAGTTGTATCAAGAGTAACAATTCTTGCTTATTGCTGTATTTAGCAAACTTTATAATAAATTTCCTCTTGCAGACGGAAAAATTCTCTATCCACATTAAGCCTTGATTGATTTACGCTTATTCTATCCAATTCAAAAAACAATAAGAGATATGTATTAGCTATGAACCCAATAAAATTTCGAATGATCGAGGATAATTTAGAACCAGAGTTAGTTATTGAACAAACCATTACGATCATCAATAGTTGGTTAGTACAGCATCAAATCATACAAAATGATGTTCAAAAAGCGATGTTATTTTCACATGTAAAAGCTATGGTTGAAAGGGCCAAAACATTAGAAACATTACCTGAAGTCGACCCTGGGTTATTTGATGAACTTTCAGAAGAATCTTTAGAACTGGCAAGAAAAACAATAAACTTATTTGATAATTTACCGATAGAAGAAGCATATTTATTGGCAGTTCATTATGAAGTAGCTAAAGCAAATTAAACGATTACTAGACAAGTAAAAAACAATAATTAATAGGAGAAATATTATGGCAGAAGTAGTCATTGTTATCGGCGATAGAATGGGAAAAGGGCAAAAAATTGCGGAGGGAATTAACTCAGTAGAAGGTTGTCGTGCAATCGTCATTCCAGGTATGGCAGCAGATATGAAATTAGGTGATGTAATGAATAAAGAAAATGCCGATTTGGGCCTTTCATTTTGTGGTAGTGGTGGAGCTGGTGCTATTACTGCACAAAATAAATATGGCTATTCACAACGCCATGGTATGCGATCAATTGAGGAAGGTGAAACAGCTATTAATGACGGCTGTAAAGTTCTTGGTTTTGGTTTTATGGACACGGAAGAATTAGGACAACGTGTAGCAAAAGCATTTCTTAAAAAATATTCACGTTCATAAACGGTAAATAAGAATGAAAAAAACAGAACAAATACTTGTTAGAGTAAAAGGTCATGGTGATTCTAAGCAGCGAGCTTTTGCTATAGCTTTAAGTCAGGTTCAGAAAGAAGTACTCAAAAACATTAATAATATTATGTTGCGAATAGAACCAATTGATATTCAAGTTGTATCAGCAATAGAAAAGATAACAACAGAACGTTTTTTGTTTATCTTTTTGCCAAGGAAAAAGACATTTTATGAAATCACGCTTGATGTATCTGTTAACGTAATTTTTATTGATTTAAATGATATTAAATTTACTTCAAAATAACATAACGTAAAAGGGAAGTTATGGAAATTTTAATTATTGCATTCAAGTCTATTATTATCGGCGGACTTTGTGGTTTTGGGGTCGGTGCGGGAGCTGCTCGAATGTTTCATGCGCCAACTTATCAAGGGATGGGTGCGTTTCGGACATTAGGTGAACTTAATTCTTGTGAAGGTGATCCTGCAGCGCACTTTTCATTTGGTTTAGGGTTTTTTTTTAATGCGTGGGCTTCATCGGTTGCTGCTGGTTCTTTTACTCAAGACGTTGATCATCGCATCATCCCTAACTGGGGTGGAGCTTTATTGATGATAAAAAATCGTAATCTTGCAGAAACCTTACATGATCCTAAAAAAATGGCATTTGCTTGTGCATTTATTGGGATGATTGTGGTGTTATTTTTAAATACAACCACTTCAGTTATTCCTGATTCGCTAAAAATTACTGCAACGAAGGTTCTTGTTCCTGCCGCTAACTTGTTAGTTGCAACGGTTATGCCTGTTATTTTCTGGTTAGCCGCTCTAGATGCAGGGCGTCGTAGTGGATTTTGGGGAACGTTATTTGGTGGGCTTGCACAGTTAATTATGGGCAATGCAGTACCAGGGTTGGTGTTGGGTATATTGATTGGCAAAGGTGTAGATGATAGTGGCTGGAACCGTGTGATGAAAATCATGTTAGTTGCTGTCATTATTTTATTTGTTATGAGTGGATATTTCCGTGGTTTTGATTTGAAGATGATTAACTCGTTTAGAGATGGTTTATCTTATTGGTTTAAATAATATAGGGATACATTATGAATACACAAACAATGATCAATAAAAGTTTTTGGTATGCCGATTGGTCTTTCCCTATCATTTGTGGGCTATTATCTGCCGGTATTTTTGCTGGAACGCATACATTCTATGTGTACGGTATTGGTGCATTTAATGAAATTGCATTTGTTGCTATGCTTAAATCAGGAATGACCACTGGCGATTATGGCGCTGTCGCGGCTTTTGGTGCTAGTTTTTTATTTGCTCGTGTTATTGAAGGTTCATTGGTCGGCATTTTAGATATCGGAGGTGCATTGCAAACAGGTATTGGGCTTGGTGTACCAGCGTTACTGCTAGCTGGCGGCTATACTTTACCTGTTGAAAATTTTTTTGTAGCGTTAGCAACCGGATTGATATTAGGTGCGCTTATAGGCTTAATTATTATTCTTATCCGTAAATTCACCGTCAATAGTAGTGGTGGTTCAACTTTTGGTGCTGATGTCATGATGGGGGCAGGTAATGCATCAGGACGATTTCTTGGTCCTATGATTATTTTATCTGCGATGGTTGCTTCAATTCCTATTGGTACCGGTTCATTGTTGGGGGCGCTACTTTTTTATGTATGGAAAAAACCAATCACAGGTGGAGCTATTTTAGGTGCTATGATTTTTGGTGGTATATTCCCAATTTTATAATATTAGTTATTCCCCTCTGTAATTTATTAAATTGCAAAGAGGGGATTCGGAATAGAATATGTATGATTTAATTATAAAAAATGCCAAACAAATTGATGAATCAGTAACAGATATTGCTATTCATCATGGAAAGATCGTTGCGATTGCTAGTTCTATTATAGACCAATCTGAGCGTGTCTTAGATCTACAAAATAAGCACTATGTCAGTGCTGGATGGATTGATTCACACACCCATTGTTTTGCTCGTTCACCTATTTATCATGATGATCCTGATTTGATCGGCGTTAAAGCTGGTGTCACCGCTGTTGTTGATGCTGGTAGCATTGGAGCTATCGATGTAGATGAGTTTTATCAATTAGCTCAGCAAGCAAGTACACATGTTTACTCTTTTTTAAATATTTCTAAAATCGGGTTATTAAGGCAAAGTGAACTCGCCGATATACAAGATATTGATGTACCCTTATTTGATGAGGCATTAGCTAAGTATCCCGATTTTATTATTGGGATCAAAGTGCGAATGAGCCGTAGTGTAGTAGGTGAAAATGGCATTTTACCCTTAATTAAAGCTAAAGAAATGCAAAGAAAGAGTGGTTTACCTTTAATGATCCATGTTGGCAATAATCCTCCAGAGCTTGATGAAATTGCTGATTTGTTAACAAAAGGTGACATTATTACACATTGTTTTAATGGTAAACCCAATCAAATCTTTGATAAACAAAATAAACTGCGTGGTTCAATTAAACGAGCAATTGAACGTGGTGTGATATTGGATGTCGGTCATGGTGGTGAAAGTTTTAGTTTTTCAGTAGCAGAACGAGCTAAATGCTTAGATATTTATCCTAATACTATTAGCTCTGATATTTATTCTAAAAATCGTTTACAGGGACCAGTTTTTAGCCTGGCTAATGTGATGACAAAGTTTATCTGTCTTGGTTATAGTCGAAAAAGAATCATTGATAGTGTGACGAAAAATGTGGCACAAGTTTTGCAACTTAAAAATAAAGGTGTTTTATCGGTTGGTTATGATGCAGATTTGACTATTTTTGATATTAGACAGCAAACAGTTTCATTATTAGATTCAGAAGGTGAAGTTAGACAAAGTGATGAGCAATTTGTTCCTCTAGCCTCTATTGTTGCTGATGAGAAAAACCATTTGATACGAATTGAAATAACAGAAGAAGGTAGTAAAAATGAGCTCAGAATCTCAAACTGAAAAAGATGTTTACAGTAAATATAACCTAAAAAAGGTAATTAATGCATCAGGACGAATGACAATTTTAGGTGTTTCAACGCCAAGGCCTGAAGTGGTCGATACTGTATCCCATGGGCTAAATGAATATTTTGAAATTAAAGATTTGGTTGATAAAACAGGCCAATATATTGCTAAATTGCTTAATGTTGAAAATGCGGTGGTAGTATCATGTGCTTCTGCTGGTATTGCCCAAGCTGTTGCTGGATTAATTATTAAGGATGATCGCGATTTATTATTTAATTTACATTCATCTGACAAATATGTCCCCCGTGAAATCATTGTTCCTAAAGGTCATAATGTTAATTTTGGTGCACCAATTGGCACAATGGTTTCTTTAGGTGGAGGGATTATTGTTGAAGCTGGTTATGCCAACGAGTGTAAGCCTGAGCATATTGAATCACTAATTAATCCAGATACTGCCGCAATTTTATATATTAAGTCACATCATTGTGTACAAAAAAGTATGTTGTCGGTTGCACAAACAGCAGCAATTGCAAAAAAACATAATGTCCCATTAATTGTTGATGCAGCGGCAGAAGAAGATTTACAAACTTATTATCAGCAAGGCGCAGATTTGGTTGTTTATAGTGGTGCTAAAGCAATCGAAGGGCCAACTAGTGGTTTGGTTATTGGTCGTCATCAGGCGGTGGAATGGTTAAAACTACAATCACAAGGTATTGGCCGACCAATGAAAGTAGGAAAAGAAGGTATTTTAGGATTAACAAAAGCTATTGAACTTTATATTACTGATAAAAAGACTGAAACAGGACAGCAAATGGTGACTAAAATGACGCCATTTATTGAAAGCCTAAATACACTTGATGGAGTATCAGCCAGAGTCGTTTGGGATGGCGCAGGACGTGATATTGCGCGTGCAGAAATAACGTTTGATGCAAGTGTAATAGGTAAATCTGCAATTGAGATAGTTGACCTGATGAAAAAAGGCGAAATAGCAGTGTATTTCAGAGAATATAAAGCCAATGAAGGTAAAGTTGATGCCGATGTGCGTAGTGTAACATCAGCCCAACTCGATATTATTTACAACAAAATCAAAAATATTATTCAAGGAGCAAAATAATGCAACTGACTCCAAATTATTATAATGATCGTGTTTGTTTAAATGTTTTAGCAAATTCAATCGATAATGCAAAAGAGATTTATGAAGCGGCACAAAGTCATGTAGTTGTTGGTATCTTATCTAAAAACTATTCAGATAATGAATCGGCGATTGAGGATATGCAAAAATACGCTGCAGCTATCGATAATGCTATTTCTGTGGGGCTTGGTGCAGGTGATCCAAATCAGTCAACTATGGTGTCTGAAATTTCAGCGGTACTTCAACCACAGCATATTAACCAAGTTTTCACGGGTGTTGCGACTAGCCGAGCATTGTTAGGACAAAAACAAACAATCATTAATGGTTTAGTTTCGCCGACAGGTAAAGTTGGTTTAGTTAATATTGCAACTGGACCTTTAAGCTCAAATTCGCCAGCAGGAGTTATTCCAGTGGAAACAGCTATCGCTTTACTGAAAGATATGGGCGGCAGTTCAATAAAATATTTTCCTATGGGAGGTCTAAAACATAAAGATGAATTTGAGTATGTGGCTAAGTGTTGTGCTGAGTACGATTTCTATCTTGAGCCGACAGGTGGAATTGATTTAGATAATTATGAAGCAATTTTAAAAATTGCCTTAGATGCAGGTGTAAAAAAAATTATTCCACACATCTATAGTTCTATTATTGACAAAGCGACTGGTGCAACGCGAACCAATGATGTCAAACAACTTTTAGCTATCACACAAAAACTAGTAGGATAAATGATGTCATCTAAAGTGCTTTTCTCTTATCAGCGATTAGCGTATTTATTTGATACTATAAAAAAAGAGACACTACCTCAGCAAGAGTTAGCTAATCGCTTTTCAGTATCTACTCGCACAATTCGTACTGATGTTTCAGCACTTAACGATGTTTTACGTAGTTATGGTGCTCAAGTTGATTATACTAAAAATGTAGGATATCAACTTGTAGTAACCGATCCAGTCAGTTATTCTCAATTGCCTATTACTCAAGCAATTGAGCAAGTACCAAGAACTAGTAAAGAAAGGATTTCGGCTTTATTGATTGCTTTTTTAACACAGTCCAATTCTGTGAAATTGGATGATATCGCTGATGAGTGGTTTTTAAGTCGCAGTACTTTACAAAATGATGTTATCGAGGTTAAACAATATTTAGATAAGTACAATTTATCTCTTGAAAATCGTCCTTATTATGGGATGTACTTAGTTGGAGAGGAGTCATCAATTCGAGCATGTTTAACTGATATATTGTGGCAACGTCATATGGCAGAAGATACTATAAACGTAAACAGGCTTCGTCAGACAATATTAAATGATATTGATTTAGATTATCTTGAAAAGATTTTACAAAACCAACTTGAACGTTTTGAACTAAAGTTAAATGCTGAAGGACAGGGATATTTGCTTTACAGTTGCGCTGTATCTATTACTCGTATTACTCAAGGTTATGAGCTGCTTGAATATCAAGTTGATCAAATTAATACAACAGTTATTAGTGCTGCACGTGAAATTTCAGAAGAGTTTTCATATTTTTTAGGCAGTGTACTTTGTGATGCGGAATTTAATTATCTGTGTGTACAAATTATTTCTCGAATAATAACAGAATCCCCAAATCAAGCAAAAAGTTTGGCGTTAGTTGAGCATATATTATCTTATATTAATGATACATATCACTATAATTTATGGGATGATACTAAATTACGCCAAGATATGCTGATTCATACGTCATCAATGTTATCTAGGATAAAATATCAAATAAGAACAACCAATCCTTTATTGCATGAAATTAAACAATATTATCCATTTGCTTATGATATTACGCTTTCTGCGTTAACTAATACAGAAAAGTACACCGAATCAAAAATGACAGAGGATGAAATAAGTTATTTAGCCTTACATATTGGTGTAGCATTGGAGCGAAATTATAGTGCAGGGCATGAAAGATTTGCACAAATTCTATTAGTTAGTGAGCTCAGTAACTCAACTTTGCGTATGGTTGAATCAAAAATTAAGAGAGATTTTCCGCATATCCAAATTAATCGTACACTTTCCTATCGAGAGTATGAGCAATTAACACAAATAGAAGAGGATTTTGTTGTATCAACTGTTCGCTTAACCGAAAAAGACAAACAAATTGTCAAAATAGCACCATTTCCGACAGCTTATCAGCTTGAACAATTAGGGCGATTGGCAATGGTTGATCGAAAAATGCCTTATATTATTGAACGTTTTTTTGATGAAAAGTTTTTTATTATTATTGATAAGCCAATGACACAAAAAGAAATTTTTAAAAGTATTTGTGTAAGGCTTGAACAATCAGGATATGTTGGTGGTGATTTTTATCCATCAGTTGTTGAGCGGGAAGAAATAGTCTCTACATTATTAGGTGAAAATATTGCTATTCCTCATTCAGTTGGATTGTTGGCAAAAAAAACTGTAGTTACGACTATTTTAGCGCCACAAGGTATTGTTTGGGATAAAAATGAAGTTGCGCATGTTATTTTTTTATTAGCAATTAGCAAAGATGAATATGAAGATGCTATGCGAATATATAATTTGTTTGTAAACTTTGTCAAAGAAAAGTCTACCAAACGTTTATTAGATAGCAGAACTTTTGATGATTTTCGAGCGATTATGAAAGATAGTTTGTGTCGATTATCATAATAAATGAAAAGACCAAAATGACAACTTTTATACTGAAATATGGGTGTTTTCTGAAAAAACTTTACAAGAAAAAAATAATCATTAACAAAATGAATATTAAAGTAATAATCAACAACTAAAACAAATTATATTGTGTGATCCCATTGACGAAACCTTGATTTAAAGGTAATATGCGCGCCTTATGGCATTGTGTAGTTTTTAACTACACTAAAAAAATTTTTTTAAGGTAGTATGCATATCTTATGCAAAATAAATTACCATTTACTATTGATCCGATTAAATCGGCACAAAAACGACTTGATTATATTGGATATTATCCACTTCAAGCGGTAAATAGGGTTGATAGCCCAAAAAGTGATATTGAGTGTAGTTTGTCTTTTTATTATGATGAACAAAAACTCTGCATTATCAATATTGATGCAAAATTAACGTTAGAACAAACTTGTCAACGTTGTTTTAAACCTTTTGTCACTGAAGTTCATGTGACGAATAAATTTAGTCCTGTTAAGAGCGATGCTCAAGCAGAGACGCTACCGGAACATTATGAACCCGTTTTGATGAACGAGTTTGGTGAAGTAGATATATTAGCGTTACTTGAGGACGAAATTATTCTCTCGTTACCAATTGCGCCGGTACATGATAGTAAACACTGCGAAGTGTCAGAGGCAGATATGGTATTTGGTGAAATTCCTACTGAGAATGAAAAAACAAATCCATTTGCAATTTTAGTTAGTTTAAAGAATAAGGGGTAAATCCATGGCTGTTCAACAGAATCGTAAAACTCGTGCAAAACGTGGTATGCGTCGTTCTCATGATGCATTAACTGTTGCTAATATCTCAGTTGATGAATCAGGTAAAACACATTTGCGTCATCACGTAACCGCTGATGGTTATTATCGTGGTCGTAAAGTGATTTCTAAATAATTATTTAGTAATTAGAAATCCTCAGGTGACATTTTGGATAATCTAACCATTGCGTTAGATGCTATGAGCGGGGACTTCGGTCCTCGTATTGTTGTTCCTGCTGCAATACAAGCACTAAATAATTATCCAACTCTTTCAATTTTTCTGGTAGGGTGTCTAACAGAAATCAATCTTTTTTTGCCTAAAGAAAAAGCAAAGTTAATTACTCAATACCAACAAGAAGGTCGATTAATGTTGATAGAATCGACATCAGTAATAGCTAATGATATGAAACCTTCTTATGCAATTCGTCATAGTCAAGGATCTTCTATGAGAATTGCGCTTGAACTAGTTAAAGATAATAAAGCTCAAGCATGTGTAAGTGCCGGTAATACTGGTGCGTTAATGGGGCTGTCAAAACTACTTTTGCATTCATTGACGGGTATAGATCGTCCTGCACTCGTTGCTATAGTTCCAGCATTAAACAATCAAAATACAGTAGTATTGGATTTAGGAGCTAATGCTGAGTGTGATAGTGATATGTTAGTTCAGTTTGCGATAATGGGTGAAATTTTAGCTAAAACAGTGCTTAATATTGAATATCCTCGTGTTGCATTACTTAATATTGGTGAAGAAGACATTAAAGGTTTGGATAAAATTCGTGCGGCTTCTGCTATTTTGAAATCAAATAACAAAATTAATTATATCGGTTATTTAGAAGGTAACGAACTTTTAACGGGTAAAACCGATGTACTTGTTTGTGATGGTTTTGTGGGTAATGTAACGTTAAAAACAGTAGAAGGTTTAATAAAAATTTTTATGTCTTCTTTTAAATTATCGTTAGGTCATCATTCACTATTATTGAAATTATTGAGTAAATGGCTACAAAGGAAAATTGCAAAAAATTTTGGTTATTTAGATCCCGGACGATATAATGGCGCTTGCTTGCTTGGACTTCGAAGTATTGTGATTAAAAGTCACGGTAGTGCCAATCAAAAATCATTTTATGCAGCAATAGAACAAGCTATTTTGGCTATACAAACAAATATACCTGAGAAGATTGCAACGAGCCTTTCTTCCGCACTACCCAAGAGCGAATAATTAGATGTATACAAAGATATTAGGAACTGGGAGTTATCTTCCAAAACAGATAAGAACTAATGCAGATCTTGAAAAAATGGTTGATACCAGTGATGAATGGATCACAACGCGTACTGGTATTAAAGAAAGACGTATCGCAGCGCCAGATGAAACAGTAACGAGCATGGCTTATGAAGCTGCTATAAATGCAATTGAAATGGCCAATATCGATAAAGAAGAAATAGGTATGATTATTGTTGCAACAGCAACTTCGGGCAATGCATTTCCAAGTTCTGCAACAGAATTACAAGCTAAATTAGGTATTGGTGATGTCGTTGCTTTTGACGTGTCAGCTGCTTGTTCTGGGTTTATTTATGCGCTTGATATTGCTGACAAATATGTTAAAAGTGGTGCAATTAAAAATGCTTTAGTTGTTGGTTCTGACATGTTAACCCGTGGTGTTGATCCAAATGATCGAGGCACCATTATCATTTTTGGGGATGGTGCAGGAGCGGTTGTTGTCGGCGCATCAGAAGAACCTGGTATTATTGCTTCGCATCTTCATGCTGATGGTCGTTATGGTGATTTATTAAAATATCCATATGTTGATCGCCGTAATATGAATGATCCCGTTTATATGACAATGCATGGCAATGAAGTGTTTAAAGTGGCAGTTAAAGAGCTATCAAATTTGGTTGACGAGCTTTTAACTGAAAACACGCTCAATAAAGCAGATTTAGATTGGTTAGTTCCGCATCAAGCTAATTTAAGAATTATTTCTGCAACCGCAAAACGCTTAGATATGGATATGAATAAAGTTATTGTCACATTAGATAAGCAGGGCAATACTTCTGCTGCTTCTGTGCCTTGTGCTTTAGATACTGGTGTAAGAGATGGACGAATTCAACGAGGTCATCTAATTTTATTAGAAGCCTTTGGTGGCGGATTTGTTTGGGGATCTGCACTAGTTAGATTTTAGTTTATGAAGTATTTTTAATGATCAAGGATTTAAGAATGACCAAATTTGCAATGGTATTTCCAGGACAAGGCTCTCAAGCTGTCGGTATGTTAAAAGATCTTGCTGATAATTTTCCGATTGTCAAATCAACATTTGATGAAGCTTCTGATGTGTTAGGTTATGATTTGTGGGATTTAGTACAAAAAGGCCCAGTTGAAGAACTAAATAAAACATGGCAGACACAACCAGCACTACTTGCTTCATCTGTTGCAATATTTAGAGTCTGGCAAAGTGTTAATGGTACTCAACCTGATTTTATGGCTGGTCATAGTTTAGGCGAATATTCTGCTTTAGTTTGTGCAGGCGTGATTGAGTTTAAAGATGCGATTAAATTAGTCGAATTACGCGGAAAATTAATGCAAGAAGCCGTGCCAAGCGGCACAGGTGCAATGTACGCTATTATTGGATTAGATAACGAATCAATTAGCAAAGCATGTGAACAAGCGGCTCAAGGGCAGATTGTTGCGCCAGTGAATTTTAATTCACCTGGTCAAGTAGTTATTGCTGGTAATAAGGAAGCTGTTGAACGTGCAGGCTCACTATGTAAAGATGCGGGTGCTAAGCGTGCATTACCGCTTTCTGTTAGCGTACCATCACATTGTGAGTTAATGAAGCCAGCAGCTGACAAATTAGCGACTACATTAAACGATATTGAATTTAACACACCAAAGTTTGCTGTTATCAATAATGTTGATGTTAAAGTTGAAACGTCTGCAGAAAAAATTAAAACTGCATTAATTGCTCAGCTTTACAGCCCTGTACGTTGGACTGAAACTGTTGAGTATATGGCAAAACAAGATGTAAAACTTTTAGTTGAAATGGGGCCAGGGAAAGTATTAACTGGATTAACCAAACGTATTGTTGATACACTTTCTGGTCTTGTGGTTAATGATAAAGTATCATTAGAAACGGCATTAGAAAACACAAAGTAAAATGGTAAAAGGGGTAGTTATGAACCTATCAGGAAAAATTGCTTTAGTTACGGGCGCAAGTCGTGGAATTGGTAAAGCAATTGCAGAAAAATTAGTTGCTTGTGGCGCAACTGTTATTGGTACGGCAACAACAGAAAAAGGTGCTGAAGCTATTAGCCATTACTTAGGAGCAAATGGTAAAGGTCTTGCTTTAAATGTGACAGATGAAACATCAATTGAGTCGGTTATTGGTGCAATTAAGGCTGAATTTGGTGATATTGATATTTTGGTTAATAACGCAGGTATTACTCGTGATAATTTATTAATGCGAATGAAAGAAGACGAATGGCAAGATATTTTGAATACAAATTTAACATCTGTTTTTCGCTTATCTAAAGCATTATTGCGCACAATGATGAAAAAACGCTATGGAAGAATTGTAACCATTGGCTCAGTAGTAGGCACAATGGGAAATGCCGGCCAAGCTAACTATGCTGCAGCTAAAGCTGGATTAATTGGTTTTAGTAAATCATTAGCACGTGAAGTTGCATCACGAGGTATTACTGTTAACGTGGTTGCACCTGGTTTTATCGCAACTGATATGACCAATGCATTAACCGATGAACAAAAATCTTTAACATTAGCACAAGTTCCTGCAGGACGATTAGGTGAACCAACAGAAATAGCTAATGCAGTAGCATTTTTAGTATCAGATGAAGCATCTTATATTACTGGTGAAACTTTACATGTCAATGGTGGCATGTATATGGTGTAATTGGTTAGAATAGTGTAAAATGAGCCATTATTTTAACGTTTTGAACAAAAACTAAGCAATTGGGTTGGAAAATGATTGGCATCTTTTTCAACATTTTATAAACTTACATTCACCGCCACTTTCGGCGATTTTTATAGGAAAAAAAAGAGTATGAGCACTATTGAAGAGCGAGTTAAGAAAATTATTGTTGAGCAACTTGGTGTAAAAGAGGAAGAAGTTAAAAACGAATCTTCTTTCATTGAAGATCTTGGCGCTGACTCTCTTGATACAGTTGAATTAGTTATGGCTTTAGAGGAAGAATTTGATACTGAAATTCCCGACGAAGAAGCTGAAAAAATTACAACTGTTCAATCTGCAATTGATTATATTACTGCAAATCAATAAGGTTAGTAGAGTTTTTATGATAGGCGGTCAAATGATCGCCTAGTTTGTATTTATATCTTTAATTATTAAATTAAAAATAAGTCGGTATAAATCTTTAGAAAACTCAAAATAAAATTTTTCAATGATTCAAATTTCATTTCAATCCTTTCCTGGAGGGCAATGTGTCTAAACGCAGAGTTGTTGTTACTGGAATGGGCATGATATCTCCTGTAGGTAATACAGTTGAATCCACTTGGCAAGCTTTATTAGCTGGGCAAAGTGGTGTTGAACTCATAGAGCACTTTGATACAGCCCCTTTCGCAACGCGCTTCGCAGCGATGGTTAAAAACTTTAATGGCGAAGATTATAATATTTCACGCAAAGATGCACGTAAAATGGATTATTTTATCCAATATGGCATTGCTGCAGGTATGCAGGCAATGCAAGATGCAGGCATTGAAATCACGAATGAAAACGCAGAACGAATCGGTTGTGCTATAGGTTCTGGTATTGGTGGGCTTGGGTTGATTGAAGAAAACCACAGTGCATTAGTAAATGGTGGACCACGCAAAATTAGCCCGTTTTTTGTACCATCAACAATTGTTAATATGATTGCAGGTCACTTATCTATTATTTATGGATTAAAAGGACCGAGTATTACTATTGCAACAGCTTGTTCTTCAGGTGTTCATAATATTGGTCATGCTGCACGCATGATTGCTTATGGTGATGCAGATGCGATGTTAGCGGGTGGTGGCGAAAAAGCGAGTACCCCATTGGGTATCGGTGGTTTTGGTGCGGCTCGTGCTTTATCAACTAATAACGACAATCCTAAAGCAGCAAGCCGTCCTTGGGATAAAGACCGTGATGGTTTTGTGTTGGGTGATGGTGCAGGAATCATGTTCTTAGAAGAATATGAACATGCCAAAAAACGCGGAGCTAAGATTTACGCTGAACTAGTTGGATTTGGTATGAGTGGTGATGCTTATCATATGACTTCACCTCCAGCCGATGGTAGTGGTGCGGCCTTAGCAATGAAATGTGCACTTCGTGATGCAGGTATTGCTCCAGATCAGGTTGGTTATATTAATGCTCATGGTACATCGACCCCCGCTGGTGATAAGGCTGAAACCCAAGCGGTAAAAAGTATTTTTAAAGAAAATGCTAGCAAAGTGATGGTGAGTTCAACTAAATCTATGATAGGGCATTTATTGGGTGCAGCTGGTGCAGTTGAGTCAATTTTCACTGTCCTAGCATTACGTGATCAAGCTGTTCCGCCGACAATTAATCTTGATAATCCTGATGAGGGATGTGATCTTGATTATGTTCCTCATACAGCGCGTCAGGTTAAAAATTTAGAATATGCACTTTGTAACTCTTTTGGTTTTGGCGGAACCAATGGTTCGGTCCTATTTAAAAAAATATAATTTTAATTATTTTCCCATCACTAAAAATGGTGGGAATTTATTCATCTCTTGTTAATGTGTTGTCAATAATAGTCCATTTTTATTAAGTAAAAATGTAGCGTATTCCTCATTTTTCTAACATTCTATTTGGTAAATTGAATGTTAAAGCTTGTTTTATATTTATATCAACAAATATATTTTCTCCTTGATTGAAGACGATATGTTTAGTGTATGTTCAAATTTTATTCTTATATTTTAGAAGCTTTAAATGTGGCGGATGCCTGTTGCTCATGCCATTCATAATGGCTTTACTGTATCAGAAACAACGCATGATTATTGGCTGGAGAAACAGTAGCGATAGGTACATTGGTAATGTTAATCGATAGTAATTCAGATATGATTGAAACTGTATATAATTTCTGCGAATCTGTCGGTTTATCAACCATGCTGGCTGAATTTGGCTTAGCTAATACCAGTGATGAAGAGTTGATGAAAATCGTTATAAAAGTAGCAACTACAGAGGGACTACGTCGTAAATAGTTTTGCACTTTTTTAGATTAATTGTGCTAACTTTAAATGTACTCTGGTTGGTTTTTTACATCAAGAATTTTTATTTCTTTTACATTTTGTTGTAAGTTCATGTAGGTAAAGAGAATAAGAATATTCTTCTTGCTTGTGTTATAATTCAAAGCTAATTTTATCGCTTCATTTCTGGTAATTATGGCAGAACCAAAATTTATTCATCTTCATTTGCATAGTGATTTCTCTATGATTGATGGAATTGCTAAGGTAGGAGCATTAGTAAATGAAATGAGCAAGTTGCAGATGCCTGCATTTGCAATCACTGATTTTACTAATCTTTGTGGACTGGTTAAGTTTTACGGCTCAGCAATGTCAAAAGGTATTAAACCTATCATTGGTGCAGATCTCGCTATTAGAAGTTCTCAATTGCCTGATGATATTTATCATCTAACTCTGTTAGCAGCTAATAATCAGGGATATCAAAATCTTACTTTATTGATTTCTAAAGCTTATCAGCGAGGATACATTGGAGATTTGCCTGTTGTTGATAATGAGTGGTTAATTGAGCATCGAGAAGGGTTAATTGTATTAGCTGGACGAGAAAGTGATATTGGTATCGGTATCGTTCGCAATAATCAAACTATTATTGAGCATGCTATTAATTTTTACCTTGAAAATTTTAATGAGCATTTTTATTTTGAGCTAGTACGGACTAAACGAATCAATGAAGAGCTATTTATTCATAGTGCAGTAAGATTGGCTGAACAGTATCAATTACCCGTGGTTGCTTCTAATGATGTTCGTTTTTTAAAAGCTTCAGATTTTGAGGCTCATGAAATTCGTGTTGCTATTCATGATGGGAATACACTTGAAGATCCTTCCCGACCTAAAAATTACTCAGCAGAGCAATATTTACGATCTGAACAGGAAATGTGTGAACTATTCTCTGATATACCAGAAGCGCTTGAAAATAGTGTTGAAATAGCAAAGCGCTGTAATGTAACCATCCGGTTAGGTGAATATTTTTTACCTAAATTTCCTACTGGTGATATGTCGACCGAAGATTTTTTGGTGCATAAATCGCGTGAAGGTTTAGAAGAAAGACTTGAGTTTTTATTTCCCGATCCAGAAGTTAGAAAACAAAGAAGACCTGAATATGATGAGCGTTTAGAAACAGAATTAACGGTTATTAATCAGATGGGTTTTCCTGGATACTTTCTAATTGTTATGGAATTTATTCAATGGTCGAAAGATAATGATATTCCCGTGGGACCTGGGCGTGGTTCAGGTGCGGGTTCACTAGTTGCGTATGCTTTAAAAATTACCGATTTAGACCCATTGGCGTTTGACTTACTTTTTGAACGATTTTTGAATCCTGAACGTGTTTCAATGCCTGATTTTGATGTCGACTTTTGTATGGAAAAGCGAGATCTAGTAATTGATCATGTTGCTGATATGTATGGTCGTGATGCAGTCTCTCAGATTATTACTTTTGGAACTATGGCGGCTAAAGCAGTAATCAGGGATGTTGGCCGAGTACTTGGACATCCTTATGGCTTTGTTGATCGGATTTCCAAATTAATTCCCTTAGATCCGGGAATGACATTGGTTAAAGCTTTTGAAGTTGAGCCTCAACTTCAGGAGTTATACGATAATAATGAAGAAATTAAATCATTAATTGATATCGCACGTCAATTAGAAGGTGTAACTAGAAATGCAGGTAAGCATGCTGGGGGCGTTGTAATTTCACCAACTAAGATTACAGATTTTTCGCCAATTTATTGTGATTCAGAAGGAAATCACCCAGTAACCCAGTTTGATAAAAATGATGTTGAATATGCAGGCCTTGTTAAATTTGACTTTTTAGGACTAAGGACATTAACCATTATTGATTGGGCAATCAAAATGATTAATGAACGTCAGTTAAGAGAAGGAAATAAACCTATCGATATTACTCGAATTCCTCTCGATGATCAGGCGTCATTTGATTTGTTATTGAAAGCCGAAACAACAGCTGTGTTCCAACTTGAATCTCGAGGTATGAAAGACTTAATAAGGCGATTAAAACCTGACTGTTTTGAGGATATGATCGCTTTAGTTGCTTTATTTAGACCCGGTCCGTTACAATCAGGCATGGTAGACAACTTTATTGACCGTAAACATGGCAGAGAAGAAGTATCCTATCCTGATATTAAATATCAACATGAATCATTAAAACCTATCTTAGAACCAACATACGGTATTATTTTGTACCAAGAACAAGTTATGCAAATTGCTCAGACTTTGTCGGGTTATACATTAGGTGGTGCGGATTTATTACGTCGAGCTATGGGGAAGAAAAAACCTGAGGAAATGGCAAAGCAACGCTCTGTTTTTAAAGAAGGTGCCGAAAAGCAAGGTATCGATGGTGAGCTTTCCATGCGCATTTTTGATTTAGTGGAAAAATTTGCTGGTTATGGTTTTAATAAATCTCATTCAGCAGCTTATGCGCTTGTTTCTTATCAAACATTATGGTTAAAAACTCACTATCCAGCAGAATTTATGGCTGCAGTTATGACTGCCGATATGGATAATACTGATAAAATTGTCGGTTTGGTTGATGAATGCTTACGGATGGGATTAAAGGTTAATCCACCAGATATTAATAGTGGTCTTTATCACTTTCATGTGAATGATAAAGGTGAGATTGTTTATGGGATTGGGGCTATAAAGGGTGTCGGTGAAGGTCCTATTGAGGCAATTGTTGAAGCACGTAATAGTGGTGGATATTTTAAAAATATATTCGAACTTTGTGCTCGAACAGATATGAAAAAGATCAACCGTCGTGTACTTGAAAAACTTACTATGGCAGGGGCATTTGATAAATTAGGCCCTCACAGAGCAGCTATTTTGCATAGTATTAATGATGCAATGCAGGCAGCGGATCAATATGCAAAAGCTCAAGATATTGGTCAAGAAGATATGTTTGGAGTCTTAGCGGAAGAACCTGAACAAGTTGAGCATGCTTATGCTGCGGTACCTGAATTACCCGATCAAGTTTTGCTTGATGGAGAACGTGAAGCTTTAGGGCTTTATTTAACAGGGCATCCTGTAACGCAATATTTAAAAGAATTAAATCGTTATACTGGTGGATTGCGAATTAGTGAAGCATCTCCGACAGGCTGGGGAAAAACAGTTACTTTTGCTGGTATTGTTACTGATGCTAGGACTCGAATTACTAAAAAAGGTAAAAAAATTGGCTTGTTTACTTTAGATGATCGTTCAGGTCGTATTGATGGTATGCTTTTTGCAGAATCTTTGGAAAATTTTGGACATTTACTCGTAAAAGATAAGATCTTAATTGTTACAGGCCAAGTTAGTAATGATGATTTTAATGGTGGTTTTAAAATGTCAGTGCGAGATATTGTTGATCTAAAAGATGCCCGTACTAAATATGTAAAAGGACTGTCCATTACATTAACAGAAAGCGAAGCAAATCAAGCAATATTGCAACGTTTACAACAACTTTTAGAACCTTATCGTCATGGTAGTGTGCCTGTTAGCTTATATTATCACCGGGGTGATTCGGTTGTTAGGATTCAATTCGGTACGACATGGAGGGTTATTCCAGAGGACGCTATGATTATTGAATTAAAGACACTTATTGGTATTGATCGTATTGAATTTGAGTTTGAATAAGAAAATAAACTTATTAATAGTAGTCTGGTTGATTAATTAAATTTATTAAATAATGTTACTTTAATTAAATGTAAGTGGTATAACATTTTGAATAGTTGAAGTCTAATAATATAAATTTAGGTGACTTCAATGAGTATTACATAGTAGAATTGGATTAATTTTATTTTAAGAATTAGCCAGTATACTGTATTAGATGTGTATTTTTTAAAATACCAAATAAATTAAGAGGCAATTACAAGCGTTATGAACAATTTTTTGGAATTTGAAAAGCCGATAGCGGAATTAGAAGCAAAAATTAATTCCTTAAAGAATATTGATTCGCAACAAGTTGAATTAGATATTAATTTAGATAAAGAGATTAAGCAATTACATAAAAAAAGTCGTGAATTAACAAAAAAAATATTTGCTAATTTAACTCCTTGGGAAATTGCGCAACTAGCTAGACATCCAAATCGTCCTTATACATTGGATTATCTGAAAGAAATTTTTACTGATTTTGATGAATTAGCTGGTGATAGGGCTTATGCCGATGACAAAGCAATTGTTGGTGGAATAGCTCGTATTGATGGAAGATCTGTGGTCGTTATTGGGCATCAAAAAGGTCGAGAAACAAAACAGAAAATTTATCGGAACTTTGGTATGCCCGCTCCAGAAGGGTATCGTAAAGCTTTACGATTAATGCAATTAGCGGAGCGTTTTAAATTACCAATTATTACTTTTATTGATACTCCAGGTGCTTATCCTGGTATTGGTGCCGAAGAGCGAGGTCAAGCAGAAGCTATTGCTCGTAATTTAAGAGAAATGTCACGTCTTAAAGTACCTACTATTTGTACAGTAATTGGAGAGGGAGGCTCTGGGGGGGCTCTTGCTATTGGGGTTGCCGATAAAGTTAATATGCTTCAATATAGTACTTACTCTGTTATATCGCCAGAAGGTTGTGCTTCGATTTTATGGAAAAGTGCTGATAAAGCACCAGTTGCAGCTGAAGCTATGAATATGACTGCAGATAAATTACTAAAATTGAATCTTATTGATTCGATTATACCTGAGCCACTGGGCGGTGCCCACCGTGATTATGCTGTTGTATCTAATTCACTCAAAACACAGTTACTTAGTGATCTTGATGAACTTGAAAGTATGGATTTATCTGTATTACTAGAAAGAAGATATCAACGCTTGATGAACTATGGCTACGTAAGGTAATTTTAAATTTGGAATATTGTAATGAAAAAATCGACAGGCTTACTACGTATCCTTAAAGCAACAAAATATTCTTTAAAAGGCTTAAAATCGGCGATCAAACATGAAGCTGCATTTCGCCAAGAGTTAATTCTATTAGTTGTGGCTTATATTGTTGTAATGCTAATTGATTTCTCTATTTATGAGCGTATTTTGCTACTTGGTTCAATTGGAGTGGTGATGATTACTGAGTTAATAAATAGTGCAATTGAGTGTGTAGTTGATCGTATTGGCTCTGAAAGGCATGATTTATCTGGCCGAGCAAAGGATTATGGCTCGGCGGCGGTATTTTTGTCGTTATTATTGACTATTATTTTGTGGATTTATCTATTTTCTTGTCATTTTTCATCATGATTTTTGATTTAAACGTAGGCTTTCCTGAAAGTTTTTGACAATAGTTTAATCGCAAAAAACTATTCTTAAACTAGAATAGGATTGGTTTTCCAATAAAAATTTATAAAAATATTATTATAATTACGCTGGAAAATAAAAATAACAACGCTTTTGTAGGAAAATACAGGGTTATTTACACTTTATGGTTAAAATAATCCTCTAAAAACTTATAAGGCGTTTTTTTCGAAATCGCTTTATGGGGTTTAATTGTATTATAATAGTTAATAAATCGTTTAATATTTTGTTTTCTATCTTTTTAATGGCTAAATATTTTCTGATTATTCTACATTTCCATTAAAGTTCGTATCACTCTTTTGAGCTTTCCCATTCGTTTGTGGACAGGCTAGTTTCGTGAATTCTTGATGGATACGATGGTTGTTACACGTTTTAACAAATAGCTCTTCACCAGTGCCTTGATATTCATGTCCATTTTTGGAATAAATACATTCAATGATAAAGGATATTGGGTTAACACATTGTTTATATAAATAGTGCTGAATTAAATCGGGATTTATTGGGGTAAATGCCTGCATAAAAGTTCATGTGAAAAATCATCAATACTGACCGACAAATAAATACTCTCGCCTCTTTTGTTTGGCTTCGTTTTTAAGTAAAGGTAAACGTTTGGTATTGTAGTATTTCCTCCCAGATAGGTTTTGTTATAGCGTTTAGCTTGTTGCCTTAATTTAACTTCAATGGACTTTCCGACTTTAACCAGACGTTTAATTTCTATATGTAAATGATGCAACTATTGGTTATCAATTATAGATTAAGTTAATTGTATAGACTGAATTACCATATCTTTATCAATACCATCTATCACTTCAGCATGACCAATTTTAGTTGGTATAACAAGCCTTAATTGCCCAGATAATACTTTTTTGTCTCGTAACATATGTGGCAGATAAGATTCAATTGACATTTTTTTTGGTCTGTTAACAGGTAGTTTAGCGCGAATTAATAAGTTCTTAATTCGTTCAATATCAGTTTGATCCAATTTACCAAGTAATTTGGCTGTTTGTGCAGCCATTAGCATACCAACACTGACAGCTTCGCCATGTAGCCAATTTCCATAGCCTAGTTCTGCTTCTATGGCATGCCCATAAGTGTGACCAAGATTTAAGATTGCTCGCATGTTTTGTTCTGTTTCGTCAGCAGCAACCACTTGTGCTTTGAGTTCACAGCAATGGTAAATACAGTAGCTTAATGCATTAACATCTAGGTTTAGTAAATCGTTGATGTGTTCTTCAAGCCAATCAAAAAATTTAGCATCTAAAATAATGCCGTATTTTATAACTTCGGCAAGTCCAGCCGAAAGCTCTCTTTGTGGTAATGTTTTTAAACAACTGAGATCAATCACTACCGACTGTGGTTGATAAAATGCGCCAATCATATTTTTACCCAGTGGGTGATTAATCGCTGTTTTACCTCCTACCGAGGAATCAACCTGTGATAGTAGCGTTGTAGGCACTTGAATAAACTTAATTCCACGTTGATAAGCTGAGGCGGCAAATCCTGCAATGTCACCAATCACACCTCCACCTAGTGCTATAAGTATACTACTGCGAGTATGATTGTTTGCCAGTAACGTTGTCAAAATGCTATTCCATGTTTCCATGGTCTTATATTTTTCACCATCAGGAACAACAACTGAATCGGTTTTTACACCATGCTTTTCAAGCATATCAATTAGTGTTTGTAAATAAAGTGGGGCTATGGTTTCATTGGTAGCAATGAGTACGCGTTGCCCTGCTTGGAGTTTAAAATGTTGAAATTCACTTAGTAGATTTTCACCAATTGTGATTGGATAACTGCGTTTAGCTAGCGCTACATTTAATGTTTTTTGCATATTAATTTCCAGACAAGTCAAAGTGGATTTATTGTTGCATGTTAGCGATAAAAAAGTGGCAGTGCAACTTAGAATCATTTAAACTTGTCAATAATTTCTATTTGTGATATTAAATTTTATATGTCTTTATCTATTGTTTTAGCACAAAAAAATTGGCGTGTGGGCGACATTGAAGGAAACGCTCAACAGATTATTGAATTGATAAATAGCCACTCATCCGATGATCTCATTATTTTTCCAGAACTTGCTTTGTGTGGTTATCCACCCGAAGATTTAATTTTTCGTTCTGATTTTAAAGCTCGTTGCCAAAAAGCATTATCGTTGATTCAACAAGCGAGTCGGTACTGTGCAGTTATTGTTGGACATCCGCATTGGCAAGATCAAAATATTTATAATGCCCTTTCATTTTTTTATGATGGCGAATTGTTAGCTCGCTATCATAAACAGCGATTACCTAATTATGATGTATTTGATGAAAAGCGTTACTTTACGGCTGACAATCAAACTTGCGTAGTTGATTTTAAAGGTAAAAGGATTGGTTTACTAATTTGTGAAGATCTTTGGCAATTTGAGCCAGTTGATAATATCCATAAGGCTCAGGCTGATTTTGTTGTGGCTATTAACGCTTCGCCTTATGACTGCGACAAGCAGAAAAATCGTCGAGAGTTAGTTAAACAGCATGTTAAACGAACAGGTTTACCTTTCATTTATGTTAATCAAGTGGGTGGTCAAGACGAGCTGGTGTTTGATGGCGGATCATTTGTTTGTAATGAGCTTGGTGAAATTGTTTGTCAGCTAAAATCATTTGAAGAGCAAGTTTCTTCTTTTGAATATGGTGTAAATCATCAGGCGATAATTGATAATAATGAAAATGATCAATTAGCTTCAGTTTATGATGCATTGGTACTTGCGACTCGCGATTATGTTACTAAAAATGGCTTTCAAGGTGCAGTATTAGGGCTTTCTGGAGGGATTGATTCAGCTTTAACCCTTGCTATTGCAGTTGATGCGCTAGGAAAAGATAAAGTGCAGGCAGTGATGATGCCATTTCGTTATACAGCCGATATTAGTATTGCTGATGCCAAAGAAGAAGCTGAAATATTAGGGGTTGAATTTGATATTATTTCGATTGAGCCAATGTTTGATGCGTTTATGGCATCGTTAAGTCCAATGTTTGTTGGTACGCCAAAAGATACTACTGAAGAAAATCTTCAAGCACGTTGTCGTGGTGTTGTTTTAATGGCACTATCAAATAAACGGCGCAGGCTGGTGCTGACAACGGGTAATAAAAGTGAAATGTCGGTAGGTTATGCAACTCTTTATGGCGATATGGCTGGTGGGTTTGATGTTCTGAAAGATGTGCCTAAAACCATGGTTTTTGCATTGTCAAAATATCGGAATACTCGTTCTTATGTTATTCCTGAAAGAGTGATCACTCGCCCTCCATCAGCAGAGTTGGCTCCAGATCAAAAAGATGAAGACAGTTTACCGCCTTATGATATTTTAGATGGAATTTTGAAAGGTTATGTCGAACTTGATCTTTCCGTTGAACAACTTATTGCGCAAGGTTATGATGAAGCAACTGTAAGGCGTGTTATTAAATTGGTTGATATAAATGAGTATAAACGTCGCCAATCAGCGGTCGGTCCGAAAATAACAGCTCGTAACTTTGGCAAAGGTCGCCGTTATCCTATTACTTCTGCTTTCGGATTTAAAAATTGGTGATCTTGAATTAAAGGTAAATTAAATATGAAAAAGATTGAAGCTATTATTAAACCATTTAAATTAGATGATATTCGAGAGGCACTTGCTGATCAAGGTATTACAGGTATGACAGTTACTGAAGTTAAAGGTTTTGGTCGTCAAAAGGGGCATACTGAACTTTATCGCGGTGCGGAATATATGGTTGATTTTCTGCCGAAGGTGAAAATTGAACTTATTGTGTCTGATGATATTTTAGAAATGTGTATTGAGACTATTATGAAGACAGCACAAACTGGTAAAATTGGTGATGGCAAAATTTTTGTTTATAACGTTGAACAAGTCATTCGTATTCGAACTGGCGAAATGGATGAATCTGCGATTTAGTTTAAATTACTGAATGTCAGGTCGTTCTTGTTTGAGTAGCTCAGAAGTCACAATACCTTGGATCGAACAAATAAGAAGGTTCATATTTGGGCTTTTTTCGAGTAATAGCAGTTTTTCGGTGGTATCTGGAGCTGGAATGGTTTTAACACCGACAACAGTTCCAGTATTTTTATGCCAAGTTTGGAGATCGTCATTAATATTACGAATCTTTGGATTTGCGATATACAGTAGGTTATCTTCCATATTTTTCCAATCTACAAAATTCAAAGCATCTTTGATTTGATTAATATCATTATCGATTATAAATCCCCAGAAATAATATTTTCCCATTTTGCCAAGATCCATGGCACTATCATAATAGCCAATGATTGTTAGGTTTTTATAAGTCATAGGAGTTTTGAAATAAACGTAGTTTTTAGTTATATCAGAGCGATTTTCAATAACAATATTGGCTTGATTTTTATTAAAAACTTTTATATTAGTATATTTTTCTAGTTCATTTTTATTGCTATAAACTTCTTTAAAAAAATCAGAGTTGCAAAGCATTAACGAATCAATCAATGGCACTTTATCGGCTGATGCGATAAAAGAATAAAATATAAAAAATAGAGTAATGATGTTTTTTATCATATTGATTCGATTAGGCAAAATTTAGGTACCAAAATTAATGACCCCGTGATTGTATAATTATTACGACAGAATAACAATGTTAAAGCTATTTTCTTTTTTTCTAACTATTTAGCTTTGTCTTTCTTTGCTAAAACTCTTTACAAAAATTAATTTAATTTCACAAAAATATAATTTATCAAGTAATAATGTATTTTATGTTTATATATGGAATGCAGATCGCATATTTATGTATTAATTTAGAAATAGTTTGAATATAAAATAACTATAATTTAGATTAACTAGTAAGTTACTTCAGTTACTCAATAAAGTTTAGATGGAAATTAATTATGTGCTCAACATTTGCAAATCGAATTTTAACAGAGCTTTCTGACGTTGAAGATATTTCAATTAAAACGTTTTTTGGAGGATTTAGTGTTAATAGTAAAGATATAATGTTTGGTTGGGTTACCCAAAAAAGCTTTTATTTAAGAGGGCATCCAAATTATCGTTCACTTTTTATTGATTTGGGTATGCAGCCATTAAGTATAACGACAGGCATGTCTACTAAATTGCTTGATTATTATAAGGTAGGTAATGAACTTTTTAAGGATCATGAAAAACTGTTTTCTATGGTACAGATGGTGATAAAGTATACTAAAAAAGAGCAATATGAAAAAAACGAAATCAAAGCAAAACGGATAAAAGAGTTGCCAAATATGACTTTGTCGTTAGAAAGGTTATTGTGTAGTGTTGGAATTAAAGATGTTGATACCTTTCAAAAGGTAGGTTATTTGAATGCATATTATAAAATAAAACAAAAAAAAGAAACCATTTCCATTAATATATTGTTTGTTTTATATAGTTCTTTACATCGTTTTCATGTTGCAACTTTGTCCAAGGAGACTAAAAAAGAAATTGAACTTGAATATCAATGTTTTTTAAACCAGATGGATAATGACTCATATAAAGAATAATTTTGACTGGCTATGTTGATCAAAGTACTTATAATAATATCACCATAATAATAACAGTTATCTAAAAATGCTTTACGATGAAGTATAATTACATTTTTAGATAATTTTTTATGGTTGATATTATTTATGTTTTCTATCTACTATTTAGTTTAGTCAATTTGATGGTTTTCTACGTGGTGGACGTCTAAATGGTTTGGGATGAGGCAAATCAACCAGTAGCGCAGAAGGATCATATTGACTAACAGGAATAGCATGATCAATTGCTTTTTCAATAGCAGGTAAATTTTGTGAATAACGTTCACAGGCTAATGAAATTGAGTAACCTCTAGCTCCTGCACGCCCTGTTCTTCCAATTCGATGACGATAATCATCACAATCATCAGGCAGATCATAATTAAAAACGTGAGTAACATTAGGTATATGTAATCCTCTGGCTGCGACATCGGTAGCAACTAAAATATCAAGATGACCTTGGGTAAATTGTTCTAAAATTGATAAACGTTTTTTCTGAGCAATATCACCAGTTAATAATCCAACACGATGACCATCAGCGATAAGGTGCCGCCAAATCTTTTCGCAAGTTACTTTGGTATTAGCAAACACAATGCAACGATCAGGCCATTCTTCCTCAATTAGTGTTTGTAAAAGTGCTAATTTATCTTCGTTAGATGGGAAAAATAGTTCTTCTTTAATGCGATGCCCAATTTTTTGTTCTGGTTCAACTTCAATATACTGAGGATTATTCATATGCTCAAAGGCTAATTCACGCACGTTGTGTGTTAATGTTGCAGAAAACAACATGGTTAATCTTTTTTGTGGTGGTGTCATATGTTTGAAAACCCAACGTATGTCACGGATAAATCCTAAATCAAACATGCGATCGGCTTCGTCTAATACGACAACTTGAATTGCGTCTAAATTAATATAATTTTGCTTTGCATAATCAATCAATCGTCCTGTTGTGGCAATTAAAATATCGACCCCTGTGGAAAGCATTTTTAATTGTTTATCATAGCCATCACCACCAAAAGCTAATCCTAATTTTAATCCTGTTTCTTCAGATAGCCGTTCAGCGTCATGGTATATTTGTACAACTAATTCGCGTGTAGGGGCAATAATTATTGCCCTTGGTTGATTTATTTTGTGATCAGGTAAAGGCTCATGATTCAACAAGTGATTAAATGTTGATGCTAAAAACGCCATGGTTTTGCCTGTTCCTGTTTGTCCTTGCCCTGCAATATCCATTCCGTTAGTGGTTAGCGGTAATGTCTTTTCTTGAATTGGTGTGCAATAAACAAATCCTTTTTTTTCAAGTGCTTTTAACACTGAAGGATGAAGAGGAAATTGGCTAAAAGTTGTTTTGGTAAGATATGATTGAATCATTATTGTTGTGAATATAATTATCAGAATTGTCAGATTATAACACACTAAATATAGTGACATCACTAATAATTATATCCTATTATACTAATTGCTAGTAGAGAAATTCAAAGTATTCTATTATTGTAAAAAGTAAAAATGTAGGAGACAAAAATGAGTGATAATATCGTTCAGTTATCAGAAGCAACTTTTGATAAAGTAGTTAATGAATCATCGAAACCAGTACTCGTTGATTTTTGGGCTTCATGGTGTAAGCCTTGTAAAATGGTTGCTCCGATTTTGGAAGAAATAGCTCAAGAATATAGCGATAAGATAGTTATTGCCAAATTGAATATTGAAGAAAATCCCAATATAGCACCTAAATTTGGTATTCGAGGTATTCCTACTTTATTGATTTTCAAAAACGGACAAGTAGCTGCCACTCAAGTAGGAGCTTTATCTAAAGCTCAACTTAGAGATTTTATTAATCCTCAATTGTAATAGTTACTTTATGTTTTTATAATATGGTTAATAGAGTAATGAATTTTGCATTACTCTTTTTTGTGTCTTTAATTTTACTAGATTTATTAATTTATAATAGTTATATTCAATTAATTGTAGACAAATTAATGATTTTAGTGTAATCTGTGCTTCTCTTACATGTATCCCTTTCTGTAATTCATTGTTTTTATTGGTAAAGTGGTGAAATTCTATATTCAAATGTTCAATTATCATCAAAAGCTTAGCAATCGATTGAATTTAAGTGTTGTAAGAGAGCTTTTTTATAAGCGAATTAAACAAATATACAAAAATAATATTAAATTGCAAACATATCAATTTTATCCTCAAGAATTTTTAACATTATGAATTTAACTGAATTAAAAAACACTTCTGTTTCCGAGCTTGTAGCGCTTGGAGAAAAAAAGATGGGGCTTGAAAATCTTGCCCGACTTAGAAAACAAGACATTATTTTTGCAATCTTAAAACAACATGCCAAAAGTGGTGAAGATATTTTTGGTGATGGCGTACTGGAAATTTTGCAAGATGGATTTGGCTTTTTGCGTTCAGCTGATAGCTCTTATTTAGCTGGTCCTGATGATATTTATGTATCACCAAGTCAGATTCGACGATTTAATTTAAGGACTGGTGATACCATTGCAGGTAAAATCCGTCCGCCAAAAGAAGGTGAACGATATTTTGCTTTGTTAAAAGTAAATGAAGTAAATCACGATAAACCAGAAGATGCCCGCAATAAAATTCTTTTCGAAAACTTAACTCCACTTCATCCAAATTCTCGTTTACGAATGGAACGAGGTAACGGTTCTACCGAAGATATCACCGCAAGAGTTCTTGATTTAGCATCACCAATTGGTAAAGGTCAACGTGGCTTGATTGTTGCACCACCAAAAGCAGGTAAAACAATGCTTTTACAAAATATTGCACAAAGCTTAGCGGTTAATCATCCTGAATGCGAGTTAGTTGTATTAATGATTGATGAGCGTCCCGAAGAAGTGACCGAAATGCAGCGTCTAGTTAAAGGTGAAGTTGTTGCATCGACATTCGATGAACCAGCAGCAAGACATGTTCAAGTTGCTGAAATGGTTATTGAACGCGCAAAACGTTTGGTTGAACATAAAAAAGATGTGATTATTTTATTAGATTCGATCACCCGTTTGGCTCGTGCATACAATACAGTTGTTCCTTCATCAGGTAAAGTGTTGACTGGTGGTGTGGATGCGAATGCATTACATCGTCCGAAACGTTTTTTTGGTGCAGCACGTAATGTGGAAGAAGGTGGTAGTTTAACAATTATTGCAACAGCATTGATTGATACTGGCTCTAAAATGGATGAAGTTATCTATGAAGAGTTTAAAGGTACAGGTAATATGGAAGTCCATTTATCGCGTAAAATTGCTGAACGTCGTGTGTTTCCTGCTATTGACTTTAATCGTTCAGGTACACGTAAAGAAGATCTAATGACTTCGCCTGATGAACTACAAAAAATGTGGATTTTACGCAAAATTCTTAACCCAATGGGTGAGACTGATGCAATGGAGTTCTTGATCGATAAACTTGCCATGACTAAAACTAATGATGAGTTTTTCGAAATGATGAAACGTTCATGATTTATTCAGTTGATAGTAAATATCATTAAAGTCACGAAAAAGAGCCGTATTGTATTCTGATACGGCTTTTTTTATGGCAAAATATAGCGTAATTTATAAAACTTAATTAAGTTTTAGGTGTTGTTAAAACCTTATGGTTAAGGTTATAGAGGTTTAATAAAGGAGCCAAATCATGTCAAAACAACAAATCGGTGTTATTGGAATGGCAGTTATGGGGCGAAATCTTGCGCTCAATATTGAAAGTCGAGGATTTTCTGTTGCTATTTATAATCGCTCTAAAGATAAAACAGAACAAGTCATGGCTGAACATTCTGATAAGAAATTGGTTCCTTATTATACAATTGAAGATTTTGTCAATTCTTTAGAAAAACCACGCCGTATCCTGATTATGGTGCAAGCAGGTAAAGGTACCGATGCGGTAATTGATGAGTTGCGTCCACTTTTAGATAAAGGTGATATTATTATCGATGGCGGGAATGCCTATTTTGAAGATACAATTCGTCGAAACAAAACATTGTTAGCAGAAGGATTTAACTTTATTGGTACTGGTGTTTCAGGTGGCGAAGAGGGAGCGCTAAAAGGTCCATCAATTATGCCTGGTGGGCAAAAAGAGGCTTATGAATTAGTTGCACCAATATTAGAGAAGATTGCAGCTAAGGCTAATGGTGAGCCTTGTGTTGCTTATATAGGTCCAAATGGCGCTGGTCATTATGTAAAAATGGCTCATAACGGCATTGAGTATGGCGATATGCAACTGATAGCTGAAAGCTATTCGGTATTAAAACATGCTGTTGGTTTAACTAATGATGAACTTGCTGAGGTGTTTACAGATTGGAATAAAGGCGAGTTAGACAGTTATTTAATCGAAATTACCGCTGATATCTTTAAGCATAAAGACGAAGATGGTAATTATTTAATTGATGTGATTTTAGATGCGGCAGGCAATAAAGGTACAGGTAAATGGACCAGCCAAAGTGCTTTAGATTTGGGTGAGCCTTTATCTTTAATCACTGAGTCTGTATTTGCTCGTTATCTATCAGCAATTAAAGATCAGCGAGTTGCGGCGGCAAAAGTGTTAAAAGGTCCTCAAAAAGCGCCTTATAGTGGTGATAAGCAGGAGTTCATAGAAAAAGTCCGTAAAGCACTGTATATGGGTAAAATTATTTCTTATGCACAAGGTTTTGCACAGCTAAAAGCTGCTTCTCATAAATATCAATGGAATTTAAATTATGGTGAAATAGCTAAGATTTTTAGAGCAGGGTGTATTATTCGTGCACAGTTTCTTCAAAAAATTACTGATGCTTATGCCGATAATAATGAGATTGATAATTTATTGTTAGCGCCTTATTTTAATCAAACAGTTGA
The DNA here is from genome assembly GCF_046635645.1 of Gilliamella sp. BG2. NCBI lineage: Bacteria > Pseudomonadati > Pseudomonadota > Gammaproteobacteria > Orbales > Orbaceae > Gilliamella > Gilliamella sp. BG2. The sequence continues at coordinate 28,749 of NZ_JBIDFF010000001.1, read as the reverse complement.
GGCTTACCAACAATCATTACGTGATGTGGTATCTTTAGCGGTACAACAAGGTATTGCTGTTCCAACACTTTCAGCAGCGATTGCTTATTATGATAGTTATCGATCAGCGGTATTACCAGCTAATTTGATTCAAGCTCAGAGAGATTATTTTGGTGCTCATACCTATGAGCGTATTGATAAAGAAGGTGTGTTCCATACCGATTGGTTAAATATTGAATCTTAATATTTTCAATTTATAATCTTATTTTGCTATACAAGAGTGCAAGTAAGTTTGCACTTTTGTATAGCTTTTTCCCTTTTGTATCTCAATATTTCATAACTCCTTGTCATTATTGATTTTAAATTTGTCAAGTGATTTCATTTATTAAAAAGCCTAGAAAAACACTATATATTGTGTATAATTGAATATTATTTACTATATATAGTGTTATTTAAGCGGTAGAAAACCTCGGGATTATATCAAAAAACTAATGATTTGATAAAAAATGAATAATAACAACGAATATTAATGTTGGTATAACACCTGTGACTAACGCGAGTTATTGATGGATATTGAGGAGTATATATGCCTGTAGTAATAAAACGAGATGGTTGTCAAACTGCATTTAATGAGACTCGAATTAAAGATGCAATTGTCAAAGCAGCTGTGGCGACGAATGTTCATGATCCTGATTATTGCGAAACGGTTGCTCGTGTTGTTACTAATCAAATGAGCGAACGTGAAAGTGTTGATATCAACGAAATTCAAAATGCAGTTGAAAATCAGTTAATGTCAGGCCCTTATAAAAAATTAGCGAGAACTTATATTGAGTATCGCCATGATCGTGATCGTGCTCGAGAAGAACGTAGCCGTCTAAATCAGGATATTCGAGGACTAATTGAGCAAAGTAATGTCGCCATTTTAAATGAAAATGCTAACAAAGATAGCAAGGTGATTCCAACTCAACGTGATTTACTTGCGGGTATTGTAGCAAGGCATTATGCAAAGCAGTATTTATTACCTAAAGATATTTCTCGTGCTCATGATTGTGGTGAAATTCATTATCATGATTTAGATTATGCGCCATTTTTCCCTATGTTTAACTGTATGTTAATTGACTTAGATGGTATGTTAACAAATGGTTTTAAAATGGGTAATGCTGAGATTGAGCCTCCAAAATCAATTGCTACAGCAACTGCGGTAACTGCACAAATTATAGCGCAAGTGGCTAGCCATATTTATGGTGGCACGACCATTAATCGTATCGATGAAGTTTTAGCAAAGTTTGTTACTATTAGTTATAACAAACACAAACAAGTGGCTGAAGAATGGAATATCCCAAATCCAGAAGCTTATGCTGAAAGTCGCACTCAAAAAGAGTGTTATGATGCATTTCAATCTCTTGAATATGAAGTAAACACTTTACACACAGCTAATGGACAAACTCCGTTTGTTACTTTTGGTTTTGGTTTAGGAACTAGTTGGGAATCACGCTTAATTCAAGAGTCTATTTTAAAAGTTCGTATCAAAGGATTAGGTAAAAATCATAAAACAGCAGTTTTTCCAAAACTTGTTTTTGCCATTAAAGATGGTATTAACCATAAACAGGGCGATATTAATTATGATATTAAGAAACTTGCACTTGAGTGTGCAAGTAAACGGATGTACCCAGATATTTTAAATTACGATAAAGTTGTTGAAGTGACGGGTTCATTTAAAACGCCAATGGGTTGTCGAAGTTTCTTGGGCGTTTATGAAGAAAACGGCCAGTTAATTCATGATGGGCGCAATAATTTAGGTGTAATTAGTCTAAATTTGCCTCGTATAGCTATTGAAGCTAAAGGTGATGAAGCTCGATTTTGGGAAATTTTAGATAAACGTTTAGAACTATGTAAAAAAGCATTAATGACGCGTATTGCTAGACTTGATGGCGTAAAAGCAAGAGTGGCACCAATTTTATATATGGAAGGTGCTTGTGGTGTAAGGCTTAACGAAGATGACAATGTTTCTGAAATTTTCAAAAATGGGCGAGCTTCAATTTCTTTAGGTTATATTGGTCTTCATGAAACATTAAATGCACTTTACGGAAATCAAACGCATCCATTTGATAGTGATAAATTACGCGAAAAAGGTGTGGCAATTGTTGAGCGTTTACGTAATGCGGTGGATCAATGGAAGAACGAAACCGGTTATGGGTTTAGTTTATATAGCACACCAAGCGAAAATTTATGTGATCGATTTTGCCGACTTGATACGGCTGAATTTGGTGTAATTCCAGGTGTTACTGATAAAGGTTATTACACTAACAGTTTCCATCTTGATGTTGAGAAAAAGGTTAATCCGTACGAAAAAATCGAATTTGAAAAACCTTATCCTCAAGTTGCTAATGGTGGTTTCATCTGTTATGGCGAATATCCAAATATGATTAACAATATCAAAGCATTAGAAGATGTTTGGGATTATAGTTATTCACGAGTTCCTTATTATGGGACTAATACGCCAATAGATGAATGTTATGAATGTGGTTATACCGGTGAATTTTCTTGTACCAGCAAAGGCTTTGTTTGCCCAAGTTGTGGTAATCATGATTCTTCAAAAGTATCGGTTACTCGTCGTGTTTGTGGATATTTAGGTAGTCCTGATGCCCGCCCATTCAATGCAGGTAAACAAGAAGAAGTAAAACGTCGAGTTAAACATTTAAATAATGGTCAAATTGGTTAATAATCAATAAATATTTATGAATTATCATCGTTATTATCCTGTCGATGTTGTTAATGGGGAAGGAACTCGCTGTGTTCTTTTTGTTGCCGGGTGTGTACATCAGTGCCCAGGTTGCTATAACAAAAGTACATGGGGAGTAAATTCTGGTTTACCATTTACACAAGCACTTGAAGATCAAATCATTAAAGATTTACAAGATACTGAAATAAAACGTCAAGGATTATCGCTTTCTGGCGGTGATCCTTTGCATCCTCAAAACGTTGCAACTATATTAAAACTGGTCCAACGTGTTAAATCTGAGTGCGATAATAAAGATATCTGGCTTTGGACTGGGTATAAGCTTGATGAGTTAACTGCTGAACAACAAGCAGTTATTCCTTATATTGATGTGTTAATTGATGGAAAATTTGTGCAGGAACTTGCTGATCCTCGTCTATTATGGCGAGGAAGCAGCAATCAAGTTATCCATCGTTTTAAATAAAATCATGGGCTAATTAGTGAGATTTATGTAAATTTAGAAGATAAGAAATAGCTTCTCGGTAGTTAATTTCAAGATTTTCGCTACTTGATGAAGTGATATGCAAATCAGTAATTTTGCCATTATGAATTCCATAAACCCAACCATGCAAATTAATCTTTTGACCTCGTTGCCATGCAGATTGAATAATTGTAGAGTGTCCAAGATTGTAGACTTGTTCGATTACATTAAGTTCACATAAAACATCCAAACGGATATCGGGAGGAAATTCCCCTAGAAGTGAGCTGTTTCGAAACCAAAGATCACGAATATGCAGTAACCAGTTATTAATTAGCCCTAAATCAGGATTTTCAACCGCATCACGAATTCCACCACAACCTAAATGACCACAAACAATGATATCTTCAATTTTAAGTACATCCACTGCATATTGAACGACAGATAAACAGTTTAAATCAGTGTGTATTACAAGATTACCGACATTACGATGCACAAATAACTCACCTGGCTTTAACTTAATGAGTTTTTCTGCTGACACACGACTGTCTGAACAGCCGATCCATAAAAATTTAGGATTTTGTTCAACTGCAAGTTGTTTAAAAAATTCAGGATCTTCTTGCTCTATTTTTTCTGACCATTCGTGGTTAAAACGGATCAGATCGTTTACATCAAACATAATTAATATTTCCCAATATATTTCATTATTATTTTTTTATTTTAAGTTATTCAATATGCTGAATCTTACTTTTCATTATTAATTTACGCCACAAAGGAGTTGTTAATAGTTTGGCTTTAACAATTTTACTATAAAGTTTGAAGCGTAATGGTATTGTACGTTGATAATAACATTTATTAGGTTTTGGATGGCCACTATTTAATATTTTACTTAAAATTTCAGCGCTATCTAAAGCATAGCTAATACCTTCTAACGAACTTGCACTAATAAAACCAGCAGCTTCACCAATTAAAAAAATATTTTCATTACCAGTATAAAAATCACGTAGCCGATTTGGATAGACCACTAAACATTTTTCTGTTTTGAGAGGTTTACCAAAAATAAACCCTTGTTTAGTTAAATTTTCTTTTAATTGTTCAAAATTTTGATTCGCTACCTTTTTAGGGAAAGCACCGCCAAAGATAAAATAACCATTTTTTGAAATACTCCACGAGTAGCAATTTGTTAATTCATTGTCGAATATACAAGAATTAAATGGCGTTGGATGTTGCTCTTTAAACCATTGTTGTATCGCTACATATTGTCTTATCGTATGTTGAGGATATCGCATTCGTCTAACCAGAGAATTGGCACCGTCAGCACCGACCACATATTGAGCAGTGGCGTTGTGTTCATTTTTATTTTCATCAAGATAAGTGATCTGATAACCATCAATAATGCGTCTTACTTCTTTACAGAGTGTATTATGAAGGACGGTTACATTTGATGGTATTAGTGATTTTAGCCACAGATCAAATTTGTGCCGATCAAAACTTACATAACTCCGCTGATAATTGCGAACAAGTTTGGTTTGTAAGTCATAAGTTCTGACATTAAAAATTTGAGGATCAGTTAAAATATCAGCGGGTAAGTTTATATTTTGCCTAGCAAAGGCTTTTTGTGCATCATCTGCTAATAGTCCCCCACAAGGTTTATGAAATCCGCCATTTCCCGTTTTATGTTTTGTATCTAATGCAATGACTTTGAATGAAGGACTCAGTAAACGGGCTAGCGTACTGCCAGCAGGCCCTAGTCCTATAATCGCGATATCGTAATCCATGTTATTGTGTAGTTCTTTTTTACCATGTTTAAAATCCATTTATGTTAGCAAATTAAATTATGTGTGACTATTAAAGATGAGCACTTCTCTATGCCAGTTAACTTGTAAAAAAGTTTCAGGTAACTATGTGTTTCAGTATAAAATTAGATATAAACGTTCTTTTTTAATGAATTTATTTTTGTTATTAATCTGACTTGTTTTTGCAAGTGAATCAAATATATTTTTCCCTCGACTGAATATTATCGTATTGAAATAATGGCGCCTTGCGGTCTATATCATATAACCCAAATTGTATGTGAAAATAGTATATTCACTATAAGGCGCTAATTTGTTTGAGTCAATCATTGATTAATCGTAATTATTTACTAGATTCAAAATAAGATAAAATTTTTAACTTATTGATTTTTAGTTGTTTTAATTGATCTCAAAAAAGCGACATTTTCAATTTTTAATGAAATTCATTTAACTATTAGTAAATAGCTTCTATAATAATCGCCAATTTATCACGCATAAGAGTTAACAATGGAAAAGTTTCACGTAACAGGTCCAACATCGCTAAATGGCGAAGTGGTTATTTCTGGCGCAAAAAATGCTGCGCTACCCATTTTATTTTCTGCAATTTTGGCGGAAAAACCAGTAGAACTTCGAAATGTTCCTAAATTAAAAGATATCGATACAACTTTGGAATTGCTAGGCCAGCTAGGTGTAAAATATGAACGAAATGATTCTATTTACCTTGATGCAGGTCATCTGAATAACTACTGTGCACCTTATGAGCTAGTAAAAACTATGCGTGCTTCAATTTGGGCTTTAGGCCCTCTTGTCGCTCGTTTTGGGCAAGGACAAGTTTCATTACCTGGCGGTTGTGCTATTGGTGCAAGGCCTGTTGATCTTCATATTAGTGGTCTTGAACAACTTGGTGCGACAATCGCACTTGATGAAGGCTATGTTAAAGCGTCAGTCAATGGAAAACTAAAAGGTACTCATATTGTCATGGATAAAGTGAGTGTTGGCGCGACCGTTACGATTATGTCAGCCGCAACTTTAGCTGAAGGCAAAACTATCATCGAAAATGCAGCATGTGAACCTGAAATTGTTGATACCGCTAAATTCTTAAATATGCTAGGCGCTAAAATTACTGGTGCTGGTACAATGCGTATTGAGATAGAAGGGGTTGAACGTTTAGGTGGTGGTATACATGAAATAGTTCCTGATCGTATTGAAACAGGGACTTTTTTAGTTGCGGCAGCTATATCTAGAAGTAAAATCACTTGCCGTAAAACTGATCCAACCCTACTTGATGCGGTGCTTTCTAAATTGAAGGAAGCTGGTGCTAAGATTGAGGTAGGTGAAGATTGGATTTGTTTAGATATGCAAGGAAAAAGGGCAAAAGCTGTTAACATTCATACTGCTCCGCATCCAGGTTTTCCTACTGATATGCAAGCACAATTCTCATTGCTAAATATGGTTGCTGAAGGTACAGGAATCATTAAAGAAACCATTTTCGAAAATCGATTTATGCATGTTCCTGAGCTAATTCGCATGGGTGCAAAAGCAGAAATTGAAGGTAATACCTTAATTACCCATGGTGTTGAAACATTGAGCGGTGCACAAGTGATGGCGACGGATTTGCGGGCGTCAGCGAGTTTAGTTTTAGCTGGTTGTATTGCTGAAGGTTTAACCACTGTTGATCGTATTTACCATATAGATCGAGGCTATGACAATATTGAAGCAAAATTAAGAAAATTAGGCGCCAATATTGAAAGGGTGAAATAATTCATTTTCGCTAAAAAAATTAATAAGTTGTTTTTTCAAAAGGAGCGTAATGATGACAAAGCAAGCATTGGTGTTTTTATCGAATGGTTGTGAAGAAACAGAAGCGGTAACCACTATCGATTTATTAACCCGAGCCGATATTAAAGTTACTACTGTAAGTATTTCAAGTTCTCGTGAAATTGAATGTTCTCGAGGAGTTACCATTTTGGCAAAAAAAATACTTTCGGATGTTCAATACATTGATTTTGATGTTGTTGTTTTACCTGGAGGTGTTAAAGGTGCTGAAAATTTTCGAGATTGTCCATTGCTAATCGAAAAATTGAAACAAACGCACCAAAGTGGCGGTATTGTTGCTGCAATCTGCGCTTCTCCAGCTATGGTTTTACAACATCATAACTTATTTCCACACGCATATATGACTGGTTATCCAACCACTAAAGAGGCGTTCAAAAATTGGAAGTCCGATAGAGTTTATTTTGATGAGTTGTATAAAGTTATTACTAGCCAAGGTCCCGCAACGTCTATTGATTTTGCTTTAAAAATTATAGATGCGTTGTTAGGCCGAATAAAAGCAGCTGAAATTGCTCGGCAATTAGTTCTTCCTTTGGGAATTGAATCCTATCAATAAATAGGTACTAAATGTCAAATTCACATTTGTATGAAAAATTAGTTAAAAGAGCGACGCTAGGTGCCGTTTCAATCTCTATTTCCTTAATTTTAATTAAATTTATTACTTGTTGGTTTACTGGTTCAATAAGTTTATTTGCTTCATTATTAGATTCAAGTATCGATTTACTTGCTTCTGGTGTTAACTTTTTTTTAGTTCGTTATGCACTAAAGCCCGCAGATGCTGATCATACTTTTGGTCATGGCAAGGCAGAATCTTTGGCAGGATTATTACAAAGTGCGTTTATTATTGGTTCTGCAATAATTTTATTACTTTCTAGCATTCGCTCTTTTATTTATCCGAATGAACTGCAGGAACCTTTGTTGGGGATTATTGTCTCAACTGTTTCTGCTGTAGTGACATGCATTCTTGTTTTGTATCAAAGATATGTTGTAAAAATCACTAAAAGTAATGCTATTCAAGCCGATATGTTGCATTATTCTTCTGACATGTTGTTGAATATTGCTGTTATAATTGCACTTTGTTTAAGTTGGTATGGCATTACTTATGCTGATGCGGCCTTTGCAATTTTTATTGCTTTGTATATTTGTTATAATGCTTATCACATTGCACATAATGCAATTAAAGACCTATTAGATCATGCTTTACCAGATAGTGATAATTTGCGAATAGCTGAAATTGTTGCTTCATATCCAGATGTAAGAGGTTTTCATGATCTAAAGACCCGCCAAGCAGGCCCTCTCAAATTTATTCAATTGCATCTTGAATTAGACGATGATATGCCTTTAATCACTGCTCATGCCATTGCTGATGCTATTGAAAAACATATTTCTAAAGAATTTTCTCCTGCAACGGTGATTATTCATCAAGACCCAATTTCTGTTGTGCCCATCGAAATGATGAAGTAGAAAACTTAATCAAAAATAGCTTTTATTGTCTATTGTTAGATATCTGTTAAGACTCTATAATAACTAAAAGTTAATAATTTGGAGTTATTTTATATGATAAGAAAAATAGGTATTTTAACCAGTGGTGGCGATGCTCCAGGAATGAATGCTGCTATTCGAGGTGTAGTGAGAACAGCATTATCAGAAGGGTTGGATGTTTTTGGTGTTTATGATGGTTATATGGGACTTTGTGAAGATCGCATTGTTCAACTAAAGCGTTCAAGTGTATCTGATATTATTACTCGTGGTGGTACATTTCTTGGTTCGGCTAGATTTCCAGAATTTAAAGATAAAGCTGTAAGACAAAAAGCCATTGCTAATCTAAAAAAACATCAAATTGATGCTTTAGTTGTTATTGGTGGTGATGGTTCATATATGGGCGCAATGCGATTAACTGAAGAAGGTTTTCCATGTATTGGTTTACCAGGAACTATTGATAATGATATTCGTGGTACTGATTATACTATAGGTTATTTTACTGCACTTAGTACTGCAGTTGAAGCAATCGATAGATTACGTGATACTTGTTCTTCACATAACCGAATTTCAGTTATTGAAATAATGGGGAGAGATTGTGGTGATTTAACCTTAAATGCAGCAGTTGCTGGCGGTTGTGAATTTATGATTATTCCAGAGGTTTCTTATACGAAGGAAGATCTAATCGAAGAAATTAAACTAGGCTTTGCAAAAGGTAAAAAACATGCAATTGTGACTGTTACAGAACATATGTGTGATGTAAATCAACTTGCAGTAGACATTGAAGCTGCTGTTCATCACGAAACTCGTGCCACAGTATTAGGGCACGTTCAACGTGGTGGTTCTCCTGTCCCTTATGATCGTATTTTGGGGTCTCGTATGGGGGCTTATGCTGTTGAATTACTGCTACAAGGCTATGCAGGTAGAAGCGTTGGCGTACAAAATGGTAAATTAGTACATCACGATATTATAGATGCTATCAATAATATGAAGCGTCCATTTGATATGGATCTATACAATACAGCCAAACGATTATTTTAAATTGTTAATTGTGCCATTTAAGCATAATTAGTAGTAGATAAATATCTGATTGTTTTATTAATAGGTGAACTGGTAAAAATGATATTTTATGACAGTCACCTATTTGTTTATCTACTAACTCCTTTAAAATGAGTCGATATGGAATTAGGCTGCTTTTAATAATAAAAGAGTTTTTATTTATCAAGTATGGATGTGAATCATAGTAAACTAATTACAATGTTATATTGGTAATTTTATGACACTACATTTTTTAGAAGATAATGATCGTTTTTATGCTTGTGATGCTAATAATAAAGAAATAGCTGAAATGACCTTTGCAAGGGTAGGGAAAGATAAAGCTACTATTAATCATACTTATGTTGATTCTGCGTATCGTGGTCAAGGTATTGCAGATAATTTATTAGACCTTGTAGTAGAAAAATTACAGCAAGAAAAGCGTGAGATTATTCCTATTTGCTCGTTTGCTATTAAGAAATTAACTAGAAAATCAGATTGAAAGGCACTACCCTAAATTTTGTGTATTTACCTATTCAAGGTGACGGTTGATTCAGTCACCAAATTTTATAATGAACCGACTTATAGCATTTTTTTAAGTTTTGGATTGATATAGCCAATTTATTACAAGCGTGTGGTATTGTCCAAAAAATGACTTTTTTAACTGATTTATCTGTTTGTAAAACTTTACATTTCTTGATGATATGGCGAATAGGACTGTTTAAAGACTCTATTGCATTGGTAATGTAAATTTGCTTTGCGAATGTCAACGGGTAAGTACAAGGTGCTGAGGTTTTCCCAGTTCCTATACGCTACGGCTGGCTAGTATAGCCCTACTTTTCAACCCAAATTGACCCAAAATGCGTAAATGCTTGTGCTTGCTGTTCTGTTGTAGCCTGATAAATCGCTTTCAAATTTTTTGTTATCGCTTTACACAAATTTTTACTTTGTCGATAATCAATTAAATGATATCGACAGCACGACGGTAACTGGCATAAGTTCTTTTTTTCATTTTTTATGAAAAAATAAATTCTAGCTATTAAAATCAATAACGTTTTATTTTAATTAATAAATCTGCACTATTGATTAATAATACTACATATAGTGATAAATTTAATTAATAGGTACTACATATTGTATATTTTGATAAATATCAATTATCATAATTAAAAATATACTTTAACATTGGAATGAAAGAATGAATAAATCAATACTCGTTACCAAACGAGATGGAAAGAAAGAACCAATAAACCTTGATAAAATCCACCGTGTTATTACATGGGCTGCTGAAGGATTAGAAAATGTTTCTGTTTCTCAGGTTGAATTACGTTCACATATTCAATTTTATGATGGCATTCGTACATCGGATATTCATGAGACAATTATTCGTGCTGCAGCCGATCTGATCTCACAAGAAGCGCCAGACTATCAATATTTAGCTGCACGCTTAGCAATCTTTCATTTACGTAAAAAAGCCTTTAATCAATTTATCCCACCTTCACTTTATGAACACGTTAAAAAATTGGTCGATAACGAGCTTTATGATAAACACTTGCTTGAAGATTATACGCAAGAAGAATTTGAACAAATGGATAAGATTATCGATCACTGGCGAGATATGTCTTTTTCGTATGCCGCAGTTAAACAACTTGAAGGAAAATATCTAGTACAAAATCGTGTCACTGGCGAGATTTATGAAAGCGCGCAGTTTTTATATATTCTAGTTGCAGCTTGCCTTTTCGCTAATTATCCTAAAGATACACGTCTTAGTTATATCAAACGCTTTTATGATGCCGTTTCAACCTTTAAAATTTCGCTACCAACGCCAATTATGGCGGGGGTTCGTACTCCTACTCGACAGTTCAGTTCTTGCGTATTAATTGAATGTGATGATAGTTTAGATTCTATTAACGCCACAGCAAGCGCTATTGTTAAATATGTATCACAACGGGCAGGAATTGGAGTTAATGCAGGGCGAATTCGTGCGTTAGGAAGTTCAATTCGTGGTGGTGAAGCTTTTCATACAGGCTGCATTCCATTTTATAAATATTTCCAAACAGCGGTTAAATCTTGTTCGCAAGGTGGTGTGCGAGGAGGAGCAGCAACTGTTTTCTATCCTCTTTGGCATTTAGAAGTTGAAAGTTTATTAGTATTACGTAACAACCGTGGCGTTGAAGAAAATCGTGTCCGCCATTTAGACTATGGCGTACAAATCAATAAATTAATGTATCAACGTTTAATCAAAAACGAAAATATTACTCTATTTAGCCCATCGGACGTTCCTGGACTTTATGATGCCTTCTTTGCCGATCAAGATAAGTTTGAAACGCTTTATCACCAATACGAACAAGATCCAAATATCCGTAAACGCGAAGTTAAAGCCGTTGAACTCTTTGCATTATTAATGCAAGAGCGCGCATCAACTGGGCGTATTTATATCCAAAATGTCGATCACTGTAATACTCACAGCCCATTTAATGCTCAATTAGCACCTGTTCATCAATCTAATTTATGTATGGAAATTGCACTGCCAACAAAACCGCTTAATAACGTTAATGATGAACATGGCGAAATTGCCCTTTGCACATTATCAGCCTTTAATTTAGGTAAAATAGAATCTCTAGATGACTTTGAAGAGTTAGCCGATTTAGCGGTACGCGCTCTTGATTCACTACTTGATTACCAAAATTATCCTGTACCTGCAGCTCGTCATTCTTCATTAAATCGTCGTACATTAGGTATTGGTGTTATTAACTATGCCTATTATTTAGCAAAACATGGGGTTAAATATTCCGATGGCAGTGCCAACAATTTAACTCACCGTACCTTTGAAGCCATGCAATACTATTTGCTAAAAGCATCGAATAATCTAGCTAAAGAAAAGGGATCCTGCCCATTATTTAGTCAAACCACATATTCGCAAGGTATTTTACCTATTGATACTTATAAAAAAGATTTAGATACCATTACTAAAGAGCCATTACACTATGACTGGGAATCACTACGAGCATCAATTAAAACCTATGGACTTCGTAATTCGACATTATCGGCATTAATGCCATCAGAAACTTCGTCACAAATTTCCAATGCAACAAATGGTATTGAACCACCACGTGGTTTTATTAGTGTAAAAGCATCAAAAGATGGTATTTTAAAACAAGTGGTTCCTGAGTATAACCATCTGAAAAATTTTTACGAATTACTTTGGCAAATTCCAAATAACACTGGTTATTTACAATTAGTAGGCATCATGCAGAAATTTATTGATCAATCAATTTCTGCTAATACTAATTATGATCCGGCTAAGTTCCCAAATAATAAAGTACCCATGAAACAGCTATTATCAGACTTATTGACTGCTTATAAATTTGGCGTAAAAACACTCTATTATCATAATACACGCGATGGCGCTGAAGATATTCAAGGTGATATTGTTCCAACAACCCATTCGGATGATGGCTGTGAAGGTGGCGCTTGCAAAATTTAACCTTGATTAAAACTAAATAGCTACACGCTAAAATTCAATTTTTTATCGGGGAAAACTAGTAATTTCCCCATTCAACTTGCCTTTTACACTGTCAAAAGGAAGCGGTAAAAGCAACAGTAAATGAGTAGGAGTTCTTTTATGAGTATGAATTACAGTACCTTTTCGCAAGTGCATAACGACCAGCTTAAAGAACCAATGTTCCTTGGACAATCAGTGAATGTTGCGCGTTATGATCAACAAAAATATGAGATGTTTGAAAAGCTAATTGAAAAACAACTTTCTTTCTTTTGGCGCCCAGAAGAAGTCGATATTTCACAAGACCGTATTGATTATGCTGCGTTACCAGAGCATGAAAAACATATTTTTATCAGCAACTTAAAATATCAAACTCTGCTTGATTCCATCCAAGGCCGTAGCCCTAATGTTGCTTTACTGCCACTTATTTCAATACCTGAATTGGAAACATGGGTAGAAACTTGGTCGTTTTCTGAAACCATTCATTCTCGTTCATATACTCATATCATTCGTAATATCGTTAACGATCCATCTGTGGTTTTTGATGATATTGTCACAAATAAAGAAATTCAAAAACGTGCTGGGGACATTGCAGGTTATTATGATGATCTTATTAGCTATGCAAGTTACTATAATTTATTTGGTGAGGGTGAACATAACATCAATAATCGCACTGTTTGCATTAATTTACGTGAACTTAAAAAGAAACTTTACTTATGTTTAATGAGTGTCAATGCACTTGAGGCTATTCGCTTCTATGTTAGTTTTGCCTGCTCATTTGCTTTTGCTGAACGAGAACTAATGGAAGGGAATGCCAAAATCATTAAGCTTATTGCCCGCGACGAAGCGCTACATTTAACCGGCACTCAGTTTATGATCAACACACTACGCAGTGGTGAAGACGATCCCGAAATGGCTGAAATTGCCAAAGAATGTGAACAAGATTGTTATAAATTATTTTTACAAGCCGCTAATCAAGAAAAACAATGGGCAGAGTACCTGTTTGAAGGTGGCTCAATGATTGGTTTAAATAAAGATATATTATGCCAATATGTCGAGTATATAACGAACATTCGTATGCAAGCAGTCGGACTAAAATTACCCTTTGAAGCTAAATCCAATCCAATTCCATGGATTAATAACTGGCTTGTTTCTGATAATGTGCAAGTAGCACCACAAGAAGCCGAAATGAGCTCATATTTAGTTGGACAAATTGATTCTGAAATTAATGAAGATGATTTAAGCGATTTTACTTTATAATTTTATACTCAAACACATACTTACCTGAAACTTTTTTACAAAGGGAACAAATTATTGTTCCTTTTGTATAATTAATATCAATCACTAACAATTTGCTTTCTTATAACCGTAGCTTGACAGTCATTTAAAATCGGGTAACGATATAGTTATTGAATTGTCTTAATTTGATAATATAGCTATGACTAAAACCCATTTGTGTTACCCTGTCTCTCCTCTTGATTTCAGTGATGAACAGATAAATATTACATATCTAAAACAACAGATTGAGGAGTTTCAACAGTGGTCCATGGTTCAGTTTGAACAACAAGCTGACATTGATACCTTAGTGCATTTACGCAGTCAATTTATTGACCGTTTACTTGAGCGCTTATGGCGTTTTTATCAAATACCTAAACATGTTTCTTCCTTCTTTAAACGTAATCGTATCGCTTTGATTGCTGTTGGTGGTTATGGTCGAGCGGAATTACACCCACTGTCAGATATTGATATTTTAATTTTAAGTGATTATCCGTTAACTAAAGAGATAGAAAAACAGATCAGTGATTTAGTCCGCTTGTTATGGGATTTGCATTTAGATATAGGGCACAGTGTTAGAACATTAAGAATCTGCCTACAAGAAGCAAAAAATGATATCACAATAATGACTAATTTGATTGAATCAAGGCTTATTTCTGGCAATCAATTACTATTAGATGAACTACACAAGCAAATTTTTAGCGATAAAATCTGGCCGTCTCGTGCTTTTTATAAGGCAAAAATACAAGAACAACATGAACGTCATAAGCAATATCACAGCACCTCTTATAACCTAGAGCCTGATTTGAAAAATAGTCCGGGTGGATTGCGAGATATGCAAATTATTCAATGGATAGCGATTCGTCACTTTGGTGGCGAATTTCTACAAAAAATAGCTGATTTCAACTATTTAACCCCTGAAGATATTGAAGACTTTAAAACTTGTCGTAAATTTTTATGGAGAATACGTTTTGCGCTTCATTGTGTCATAACTCGTTATGATAATCGTTTGTTATTCGATCGTCAGTTAAGCATTGCTAACATGTTAGGTTATCAAGGCGAAGGTAATGCTCCTGTTGAGAAGATGATGCATGATTATTATCGTGTTGCTCACAATATTACTGAACTTAATCAAATGTTATTACAACTGTTTTATGAATCTATACTTGAACATAATCCACACAACAAACCTTACGATATTGATAAATATTTTCAAGTTCGAGACAACCTAATTGATGTAAAAGATAATGACATTTTCAAAAAAGATCCCGTCATGATTATGCAGCTTTTTCACACTATTTTGTTGAATCCTCAAGTTATAGGACTGTATTCTAATACAATTAGACAGTTACGTTCCGCTCGGCGCACACTAACCACTTTACTTTGTGAAGATGCAAAAGCAAGAGCGTTTTTTATGTCGATTATCAAGCACCCAGATGCAATTAATAAAGCCATTTTACCAATGCATAAATACGGTATACTTTCTGTCTATATACCGGGTTGGAAGCATATATCTGGTATGATGCAATTTGATCTGTTCCATGCTTACACTGTTGATGAACATACCATCCGCTTACTGCTTGAACTTGATAGTCTTAAAACCGAAAGTGGCAAACAAAAACATCCTAATAGTGCAAAAGTATTTGCTAAATTACCTAAACTCGAATTATTGGTAATTGCTGGTCTATTTCATGATATTGGCAAAGGTAGGCATGGCGATCACTCGGAAATTGGCGCTCATTTAGTTGAAAAATTTTGTCAACTACACGAACTCGAAACCAAAGATACTGATTTAATTTGCTGGTTAGTACGTTATCACCTACTGATGTCTGTTACCGCCCAAAGCAGAGATTTACAAGATCCTGCGGTAATTGGAGAATTTGTTCAATTGGTCAAAAGTAAGCGTCGCTTACAGTATTTGTTATGCCTAACAGTAGCTGATGTTTGTGCTACAAACGAAACGCTTTGGAATAATTGGAAACAAAGTTTAATGCGCGAACTCTATCTTAGTGCAGCAAGTTCCTTTGACTCTGGTATACACCAAATACCCGAACAGCGAAGTGTTGCACGTAAAAATAAGCAAGAGGCATTAACCATTTTAGTTAAACAAAATTATGATGAACAAATTATTAAAGAGCTTTGGCAAAACTATCGCATTGACTACTTTGTCCGTTATACAACCGAACAAATTGTATGGCATGCAAAAATTTTATTGCAACATGACTTGGGCAAAACATTAGTAGCCATAAATCCAAATCCATCTCATGGTGGTAGTGAGCTTTTTATTTATTCGCCAGATAGACCTTATCTATTTGCAACTGTGTGTAATACGCTAAGTATGCATAATTTAACTATTCATGATGCACTTATCATTACGAATAAAAAAGGATTTGCACTCGATACATTTATCGTATTAGAGCCTAATGGACAGACTGTACAAGAAGATAGAAACCAAGGTCTAGTAAATGCACTTGATAAAGCACTACAACAACCTGTATACAAACCTGTCACCATAAAACCACCGAAACAACGATTGCGATCGTTTTCAGTGCCGACTCAGGTTAACTTTCTTTCAGCCTTTAATGACAGCCAAACCTATATGAAGCTCATAGCACTTGATAGACCGGGATTGCTGGCTTGTGTGGGCGAAATATTTGCTAATTTAGATTTATCATTACGGAGCGCTAAAATAGCAACTATCGGCGAACATATTGAAGATCTGTTTATTCTAACTGATAAAAACAATCAAGCGCTTGATGATGAAACATGTCAAAAACTTCGAGAATCAATCATTATAACTCTTGATTCAATGAATTAATTTAATTAACCAAAAGATATAACTTATGCAATTTTTTATTATTTTATTTCCTATTTTTTGTATCTTTATTGTAGGTTTTATCGCACAAAAAGCCTTAAAATTTGATGTCGCCAACCTATCGAAAATGTCACTTTATGTGCTATCGCCCTTTTTGGCATTTAAAACGTTTTATACTCATATTTTAACCACAGATTATCTATTTTATATTGGTTATGTCTTTGGTTTATGCTTTTCATTAGTTATTATTGTCTCAATTTGGTCGATACTCATGAAGTATTCAGCTAAAGAGCGCTGTGCAATGATTTTGAGTTCCTGTTTTATGAACAATGGTAACTATGGTACTCCTGTACTATTAATCTTTTTTGGAGCAGTCGGCTTTGATCTTGGCGTAATAATGATGGTATTACAACAGTTTGTAATGAGCACTGTAGGCATTTACTATGCGGCTAAAGGTAGCGCTCATAGTGATATTGTAAATCAAAAAGACGTTATTAATAAAGTTATTCGCATGCCTGTAGCGTATGGTGCTTTTTTAGGTATTATTTTCCAATTGTGTCACATCCCTTTATCTAAATCGATTATGACTTCAATCGGAATGATCGGTGACGCATCAATTGTAGTGATCATGATTATTTTGGGCATGCAACTGGCAAAAATAAAACTTACTCAGCTTGATTATCCTAAAATCTCATTTGCCTTGCTTGCACGTATGGTGATTTCACCAATTGTGGCATTTTGTATGGTTTACTTTATGCCAATTGAGCCTGTTTATAAACAAGTTTTAATTGTCCTAGCTGCAATGCCAAGTGCCGCCAATACCACATTAATGTCAGTACAATTTGATACTCATCCAGAACTGGTATCAAGTGCGACCTTGCTCAGTACTTTATTAAGCTTGATCACTCTTCCTATTGTACTTGGATTAGTTGGAACACCAATTCCATTTTAGTAAAACTTGCCTTCTTAAAAGAGGCAGGCGTTATACAAATTTTTCAAAAATTAATTATTCATACTCTAACTATTATCGATAAACTAATTTTCAGTAAGAATAATCCTCTCCTTGCCATTCTTTTTCAAATTGTTTAACAAACTGAACTAAAAAATGATGTCTTGGCTCGGCTAGCTTTTTTGCTATGGGGGTATTCATCATATCTTTAAGTAAAAAAAGTTTTTCATAAAAATGATTAATAACGGTATTAGGATGTTTATAATTATTTTCATCCAATGAAGTTCGTGGTGAAATATTAGGATCGTACATAATATTATGCTTATTACCGCCATAATAAAAGGTGCGAGCAATACCAATTGCACCCAATGCATCTAAACGATCGGCATCTTGTACGATCTGCCCTTCTAGTGATAATTCTTTTTTCTGATTAAGATTTTTTCGATATGACATATTCTCGATGATAGCAAAAATCATCTTAATTTCGGTGTCGGTAAGTTTTAGAGACGTTAAATAATCACGCAATTCCATTATTGCTTGACTCACATCAGCAACCACTTTTTCATCAATCACATCATGCAAATAAGCGCTAACAATCACAATAAAACCGTTCGCTTTTGGTTCATGCTGTAAAATCTTTTTTGCTAACTTTACAACACGTTCAATGTGCGCCATATCATGACCTGAAAAATCATTGGATAGTTTCTGTTTAACAAAAGATTGTATGGCTTGAATAATTCCCTGTTGTTGCTTATCATTTTTATTATTCATAATATTATTTTGCTAATTTAATTTACACAAACCGTATTTCCATACGGTCTAACACCAATGGCTCCATCCTTAGCATATACTGCAAGGTTATAGAGGGATTCGTAATTATATGTATTTTGAGTCCAATAAACAGCATAGTTTTCCATATTGGTA
Organism: Gilliamella sp. BG2; assembly: GCF_046635645.1. Lineage (NCBI taxonomy): Bacteria > Pseudomonadati > Pseudomonadota > Gammaproteobacteria > Orbales > Orbaceae > Gilliamella > Gilliamella sp. BG2. The sequence continues at coordinate 9,968 of NZ_JBIDFF010000001.1, read as the reverse complement.
CCAGGATATCGGTAATCATACACATCCCCCCACTCAGCTAAAAGCCCACCACCAATACGACGTTGGTAGTTATTACCTTGACCAGCTAAACCTTGATTCCACTCTTGAGAATTAGCATTAGTCAGTTGATCAACTGTAGGTATTTGATAGCCCAATTGATTACAGTATTGTTCAGCCTGAGCATAACTACGATTGCTACCACTATAATCCTTTCTTGCGATAAACCATTTTTTGATGGTAAAACTATATACTTTATTGGTTTTGGCTTTATCGGAATATAAGATAAAGGTCGTCGGCACTGCGGTTGCTGCCTCGGCAGCGCTAGCCCCCTCTTTGGGTCCGACTAATCGAATCTTGGCAATGCTGCCATTGCCCGTTATAGTTAAATCAATACCCGATGTAGCTGGTGACTTGTCAAACGTCATCTCACTGCCTAAGCTATCAACCATATCCATCTCAAAAAATAACCCATTCATTCCAGTTGTAGGGAAGTTTGATGCTGGGTTATTCAGATCTTGACGTTTAAAGCCTTTTGCATCATCCCATTGGCTTGGTGGACCTGAATAATTTGACCCACCCCAATTATTTTTTCGACTATTACTTAAATATAAGTTAGGCTTGGCAGAATAAGTACAAGCGCCTTTAGGCGGATTTAGGTAATAGGTGGCGCGATTAGCTGCTATCTGAGTTGAATTTGGTTTGCCATAAGCCGTTGATAAAATGCTATTATCACTTTGCATTGTTACACTATAGGGCGCATTGCAATCCTGAAAGGTATCATCTAATCCCATTTCGGTACCATTGGCATCTCGACCAATAATAGTTAAATTCCCCGTTGCGGTAATATCACCATCGCCATCTTTATCAGCCCAAAAACCATTATTATTCAGCAAATCGGTCATTGAAATAGCACTTTGACCCAATGGAATAAGCGTTTTAATATCGCTAAGTTTTAAACCATCATGCGGCAATGGTATCGGATTGGTTTTAGATGAGGGATTATTTTTTGGGGTTAGTACCTTACCATCAGGTAGTTCGATATTTAAAAATCTATCTGTATCCCATGATTGGGTTTTGCCGCCATCAAACGTTAAATAAGGTGCTGATCCCTCTATTTCTTTTGCGGTTTTTGCTGACTTAACTTTAGGTAATACCCCAAATACAAATAAAGGATGACTAATTCCTATACAAAAACAAAAAAATAAAATTGATTTTAAAGTGATGAGGTTTTTTTGCAATATCAACAGTAAATTGCTACAGAAGCATAATCGACATATAACAAAACGAAAATAACTTAATGCTAACTGCTTAATTAACCCACTCTTATTCTTCTTATTTTTTATTCTAACATGTTGTACCTTTGACTTCATGATAATGTTCCTTTACATTAATATCCACATCATACAAATGCTATACCATAACGTTGCTAGCACAATTTCTTGTCAACTTATCACATCGCATAGTGATTACTTGGTAATGATCGATTTTTGCAAATACATTTTCAACAAAAAATCTAGTTTCACAAATTAAAAATTAAGTCAATACAATTATAGCGTAAAGGCTATTTTTTTACACAAAAATTTCAATAAAATAATTATCTATCACATGTAAAAAGACATTTTCCATCGTCTAGATACAATATTAGAAGGTAAAACGTTCTTTCTAGAGTAATCTAATCTTAGGTAAACAAATACACATACAATATTAATAGTAAAATTTCAGTAATTAATGTTTTTTTATTGTTTCTTTATTTTTTTACGATTGTTTTCACTAAAATGGAAAGGTAGAATGCGCGAATCAAAATATTATCAAAGCAAATATTGGAGTTGATTAAGTGAAAATATCAACGCGTAAAGTTTTGCCTTGGCAGTTAATAGAATACTTCACTCGTTATCGCCAATTTATAGCTCTACTATTTGGTCTATCTATCTTTTTTATAGCACTGATTGTGTGTTGGCACTTACTTAAGGCAATTAATGTTAATGAGTTAAAAAGAGCTATTCATCACCTTTCAATGTCTACAATTTTATTTTCGTGTTTATCTGCCATTGGTAGTTATTTAATGTTGATCTGCTACGAATGGTCAGCTGCACGTTATGCGGGTGTCAAATTGAAACCCGCAACTATTGTACTGGGCGGAATTTGTGCCTCAGCTATTGGTAATGCAATCGGATTGTCGGCATTATCTGGTGGTGCGGTGCGTTGTCGTCTCTATTTTAAACAAGGATTAACAACTATTGATGTTGCCAGAATGTCAATTTTTGTTACCTTATCATTAGGATTCACGTTACCACTATTAGCAGCGATTACCGCTTTAATTCATCCCAAAAATACGATGTTAGCTTTGCATTTATCAGCAAATAGTGTGTGGATAATTGCATGTAGCGTAATTTGCTTTTATGGTGTGCTATTTATCTTTTTGCAAAATAAGCGATTAGCAGAAAAACCAAATAACAACACCCAATTATATCAATTATTTCGATGGTCTATCCGTCTTCCTAATCTTCGTTTAGCATCTTACCAATTTATTATTACTCTATTTGATGCCATTTTGGCTGGCGCAGTACTTTATTTCCTTTTACCAAAACACCCTGATTTTGCTACCTTTATTATGATCTATATTCTGGCGTTAGTAGCTGGAGTGTTGAGTCATGTTCCTGGTGGTGTTGGTGTATTTGAAGCCATTATGTTAGCGGCATTTTCATCCGAAATTAATATAGCTTCATTAACCGTTGCATTAATCATTTATCGCATTATTTATATTTTAATCCCCCTTATTTTGGCGGCTATTTTGCTTTTAATAAACGAGGGAAAACATTTTTTAACTGCACCTCAAGTTAAAGAGACAGAAACAGGAATTGCAGCGCCTATCATGGCGGCAGCTGTATTTTTTGCCGGTGTGGTGATGATGTTTTCAAGTGTACTTCCTGGGTTTAATCACCATTTAGTCAGCACCTTTATCCCCAGTAAAATAGTCAATATTGCTCATCTAATTGCTAGTTTAATTGGCGTTTTATGCATATTACTTGCAGTAGGAGTAAGACGAAGACTCTATTTTGCATGGGGCATTTCGATTATTTTATTATTTTTAGGTAGTATCTGCTCGCTTTTACGCGGATTACATTGGATTGAAGCCAGTGTATTATTAATTATAGCAATATTATTAATCCATTTTAAACATGCTTTCTATCGTAAAAGTCGATTAAGCATATTACCTTTTTCAATTAAATCCTTTGTCATCTGCTTTTGCATTATTGCGCTTTTTGTATGGCTAATTTTATTTATATATCAAGATATTCCTTATAGTCACGATTTATGGTGGCAATTTGAGTTAGACAGCCGAGTACCGCGTGCTCTTCGTGCCGCTTTAGGCAGTTTTATTTTGTTAAGCTTTATTATGTTGTTTTGGTTATTTCGCCCTGCGCCACCAATTCTAACTCAACCAAAACAAAACGAGCTAAATAAAGCCTATCAAATCATTTTAGATTCAAAACAACCTGAAGGTGGGCTTGCCATGAGTGGCGATAAGTCATTACTTTTTAATGAATCACAAACAGCTTTTATAATGTATGCCAAACGAGGCAGAAGCATGGTTGCCCTTTATGATCCAATTGGAAACAGTACTGATCGTGCTAGTTTAATTTGGACTTTTCGAGATTTGTGTGATCAACATAATCTTCGTCCGGTTTTTTATCAAGTTAAAGCAGCAAATTTACCTTTTTATATGGATATTGGTCTCAGAACTATTAAGCTTGGTGAAGAAGCCTTAGTTAATTTAAAACAATTTGATTTAAGCTCAAAAGATTATAAAGATCTTCGCTACACTTGGAATCGTGGTCAACGAGATGGTCTATCTTTAGTATTTTATTCTCCAGGCACAGCACCACTTGATGAATTAAAAGCAGTTTCAGATGCATGGTTAAAAAGCAAGCACGCTAAAGAAAAGCAATTTTCGTTAGGATCTTTTTCCGAGCAATACTTGAACAATTTCACTATTGCGGCAATAAAATATGAAGGTCGTATTATTGCTTTTGTAAATCTGCTAGAAACAAATCAAAATTATAGTGCAAGCATTGATTTAATGCGTGTTGTCCAAGATATTCCTAAATTAACTATGGAGTTTTTAATGGTTGGGTTGATTTTGCATTATCAACAAAAAGATTTTAAATTCTTCAGTTTAGGGATGGTTCCACTTGCAGGTATGCAAAGACGTCGAGGCGCTCCCATGATACAAAGACTAGGTGCACTAGTTTTTAGACGGGGGGGACGTTTTTATAACTTCCAAGGATTACGTCGCTTTAAAGAGAAGTTTGCAACACACTGGGAGCCACGTTATATGGCCGCTCCAGCAGGGCTTGATCCTTTAGTTGCAATCATTGATACCACCATGCTAATTTCAGGCGGAATAACGGGATTAAAAAAGAATAAGAGATCATAATATGAAAAAAATAACACATTGCATTTTATTTTTAATTGTTATGATACTCATAGTACTATTAGGATTTGTTGGTTGGTATTTGATAAAAAACCAAGATAGTGCGTCAGTAAAAACGATAACAATCGAAAATGACTTTTCTATCATATCGGCAAAACCTAAACAAACAGCCGAAGCTGCGGCTATTATTGTCGCAACTAACAACAATCATTTTACAGAACAACAACTATTAAACTTATCTGAAAAAATGGGCGCCAAACTAGTTCAGTTTGAATTAAAACCGCAAGCAACTTGTGCTGAGCAAAAAAATCGCTTAAACCAAGCTGTAAACATATTAGGAGAATCTAATTTTGCTGTTGCAGGTATGAGAGAAGGTGCCACTTTTGCTTATCGATGGCTAGCAGAACAGCAAAGTGATGATGCTAAAGCATTATCAATAGAATTCATATTAGATCATAAAGATTGTGATGATCCATTGCCAAAACAAGCTAACCACGGAACGTGGCAAGTAATTTGGAATAATCCACCCGAAGAAAATGTTGCCGTATTCCCACGAGAACAGAAAAAGATTGCTGTCACCACAGGAATTGGCGAATACCAAACCTCACCTGTTGAGCTTTTAAGTTTGCATTTATCTTCAATTTTATTTGGTGATCATCAACAGCTACCTGTTATTGAATTACCCGCAACGAGTAAAGAAGTTCATCCTAAAACCGTTACTCTTTATTATTCTGGCGATGGGGGCTGGCGTGACTTAGACAAAGTATCTGCTGAATATATGGCAGCGCATGGTTACCCTGTTGTTGGTGTCGATGCTTTAAAGTTGTTTTGGCAACACCGTTCTGTTGAGCGTAGTGCAAAAGATCTCGCCTATTTGATGCAACAATATCGCGAAAAATGGGGTACAACTCGTTTCGTGCTTACAGGCTATTCATTCGGTGGAGATATTTTACCTGCACTTTATAACCGGTTATCAACTACAGATCAAAATAGTGTTCAAGCGATTGTGATGATCGCATTTTCAAAAAATGCTAATTTTGAAATTGAAATCAGTGGTTGGCTTGGTCAATCTGGTAATGAAATGAAAACAGGTCCAGAAGTCAATAACATACCAGCGAGTAAACTATTTTGTATTTATGGTGAAGAAGAGAAAGACGATACTGGATGCTTACAGCCAGAAATGAAAGGTGAAGCATTCAAATTACCCGGAGGCCATCATTTTGACGAAGATTATCAGCATTTAGGGCAAATTATCATGGATGCAATCGATAAAAGAACGCAATAACTTAATTAACCATCTCAAATATAAAAACCGTTTTCAGACCCAAAGCTCTCATGTGCCTTTGGGCTTTTTATAAGTATTAAAATTAATTAGTTTCTTTTTATGCGAATTTTACCTTCTGACAATAACACACCACAAAGCGTAAATAATGTTCCGATAGCAGCAATCCAGGTGAAAGGTTCGTTCAAAATAATAACAGCCGCAATAATAGTAAGAATTGGAACTAAATATAAATAAATACTAATTTTAACTGCACCAATTAATTTAACAGCATAGTTCCAAGATGAAAAACAAATAGCCGAGGCACCAACACCCAAGAATAAAAAATTAAAAATGTTAACGGGATCGGTAAAACGTGATAAATTCCAATCAAAGTCGAAGAGAGATAACACAGGAAACATTAACATCAAACCATAAAAAAAGAATCGCCTTGTTAACAAAATAGTATTGTAACCATAATTGCTACTTTTTTTAGTTAAAATCGAATAACAAGCCCAAAATAAACAAGCCAACATAGTAAGCAGATCACCAAGTGGATTTAACGAAAGCACAAACTTACCATTAAAGCTAATTAGTCCAACACCAATAATTGCAAATAAACAACCAATATAAAAACGTTTAGGTGGTGTTTCGGTTTTTAAAAAGAAAATAGATAGTATTGCAGTAAATATTGGTGCTAAAGTGGTAATTACTCCAACATTTGAAGCTGTAGTATAAGTTAATGCAATATTCTCACATAAAAAGTAACAAGTGACACCACAAAGCCCTGCGCACAAAAACATAAACTCTCGCTTAACCCCCTGCCAAGCCAAAAAGCGCGGTGATAAGATCCAAAGGGTTAGATAGCCAAGTCCAAATCGAAAAAACAAGATCTCTATTGGTTTAAAATCCGTCAATAAAACTTTAGTTGCAATAAATGTTGTTCCCCAAAGAAACACTGTCATTAATGCGATTAAGTGCCCTTGTGTCCTTTTTGAAAATAACATAATAATCTCTCTGCTCACATAATTATTTCGCAACCAAAGTACAGCTCATTACTCAATCTTTTTATTAAAAATAGTAATATTCAAAAAAATTTAAAACAATTTAAAACAATTTATAAGAAGACTTGATAACGAAAGAAAAGGCGTTATTTAAATAATGGAAATTTTAGTAATACTAGCTTTCTATACGTATTAGTGCAAATTATATCAAACAAAATAAGCAAAAAACTAAAGCAAGTAGTTATTAATAGATAATGGAAGAAGAAAGGATTTTACAAAATATGCAAATGGAAAAAATAGCAGGCAAAAAAAAAATCCACCCGAAAACTCGAATGGAAGGCAAAAAATGAAAAACGTAATCTGTTAATATAGACAAACTAAATGGGGAAAAGTTCAATTTAATTTCATATATTTCTTAATATTTAATGATAAAAAAAGTAACTTAATGATTTTTAATATAAATTATTTTTAAATTTTTATAAAAATCATCATTCTTATCCATTTAGTTTAATCAAATTACTAAATGATAATACTGCAAATTTTCCAATTTATCTGTTATAAGCTGTATTTTTATACTGAAACACATAGTTACCTGAAAGTTTTTAACAAATTTTTAAATCCTCAAATTATGATTGAATTGATATCCTAAAATTAACAGCGATAGTTATACATCTAATTCTAGTTATGTAGTTGTTATAATCACGGAGGGAGTAAAAAATATGTGGGATAAAGGATTGGAAGAAGCAATTAAACAAGTTGGAGTTGTAATCGGTGATTAATTTTTTCAATCAGTGTTTCTCTATCTCGTGAAATGGTGAGTTCTAACTTGCCATCATCACTTATAACGGTTTTTGTGCTATAACCCTTACATGTGTTGCTTCTTCGTTTTTCTGGTGTTTTTCATGACCTAGATGCTTGGTTATTTTTTCATTTAATGCGGTATCAATCACTAGTTTGTTCATAAAACCAGTTAATTTACCTAAATCTTCCTACGCTTTTATGTTTTTAGCTAGCTCGGCTGCCATTTGTCTTACTTTTTATTCATCCATTTTATATTTAACTTATTTTTACTCATTAGAGTGGTTCAAAAATAGGTAAATTCACAAATTCGTTTACAGGGTCAATTCAGAAAGATGTTTATAATTAATTAATTTTAAATGATATTTTATTTTTTATTTGTTTAGATATTTATTTTTGTAAATTGTAGTTTCAGTTATATAGAAATGTGATAATGTACGCTAGTTTATTTCATTATTTACAGTATCTAAAATGGTAACAGATAAACCGCAAAAAATTCATTCTATACATGTATTACGTGGTGTTGCAATTATAATGATTGTTTTTAGTCACTGTTTGGGTGTGTTTAAAAATACTCATTTAATTGCTAATAGTTATTTATTTTCTTTTTTAAATTTATTTGCCTTTAATTTCACTACTTTTTTTGTATTAATTGCTGGTTTTTTATTTCAACATCTAACTTATAAATTTGATACCAAAACTTATTATTTATCAAAGTTTAAAACTGTTGTTTGTCCTTATATTTCAGTATCTATTTTTTGCTTTGTTTTTTTTCATTATCAGTATTTATCTAATTTACCTTGGTTTTCATCGACTGAAACTAGTGTTGTTAGTTCAATAGTTAGGATGATGCTGACGGGAACACAACTGCTACCATTGTGGTTTATCCCGATGATTATCATTATTTATTTAATGGCTCCTTTATTATATTTTTGGTCGAAAAAGAATTTAATTGTAGCTGGTCTGATTGCTATGTTTTGGGTTGTGGTGTTTACTAAACCTGATTTTACTCAACCTATTTTAAATTTGTTGCATTATGGACCAGTTTATTTAATTGGCATGATGATAAAACAAAATTATCAAATTATTATCAAAACAGTTAAAGATAATTTATTCTTAGTGGTGTTTCTTTTTAGTTTATGTTTTTTTGTTCCATTTGCTTATCGCTATATGAGTCATTTAGGTGTAGAAAAACTTTATTATGATACATTACAAAAAATCGTTTTATTTATATTAGCGCTTTATTTTTTAGATGGGCTGAATCATAAAACGAATGAGGGGAAGTTATATAAATTCTTTTCTTATATGGCAAATATTAGTTTTCCTATCTATTTTATTCATGAAATTATTGTTTTAGAACTTGAACAGCTATTGTATATTTCTCCTCTAGGTTATGTAATCAAAACCAACAACGGTTGGTTAGCATCATTGGGAGCTGTAATCTTTTTAGTGTCAACTTTAATCGTAAGTGTCATCATCGCTAAAATAATAACGCTAGTTTTCAAAAATAAAGCAAAATACCTTATTGGTGCAATTCGTTAGATAATATCATCTATTATTTGACTTGGTGCTTTGAAATATCTTTATTAAATTTAAAACTTAGAATGTAAATTAATATTCTAAATTCACGTTAAAAATATGAGGTTCTTTATATTTACCATGTAAATTAACTTAATGAATTGTTTTTTCTATAGCAAATAACGTTTATTTTGTTTATACCAAATATATTAAACATGTAGATTTGAACAAATAAAATGCAAACGAAAAAAAAATTGCAATTAACACTTGCAGGAAATTTTTAAGCCCCTATAATGCGCATCCACTGACATGCAGTCAGCGACAAGCAGACGAAGAGTTGGTGATTAAGTGAGATCAAAAATTTTAAAAAAGATCTTGACGAATAAAAAAGGTTAGCGTAGTATACGCAACCCTTGAGACAGCGAACTAAATCAACGAAGGTTGATGAGGGATATAAGCTGTTAGCTCTTTAAAAAGAAGAAACAGACAATCTGTGTGGGCACTTGCGAGACAAAAGATTAAAGTCTACGGACTAAAAAATTAAGTCTTGATAAGTGACACTGAAGATTCATTTGAATATGTCAGAGACAGTTATTGAGCATCAAACTTTAAATTGAAGAGTTTGATCATGGCTCAGATTGAACGCTGGCGGCAGGCTTAACACATGCAAGTCGAACGGTAACATAAGTGCTTGCACTTGATGACGAGTGGCGGACGGGTGAGTAAGGTATGGGGATCTGCCGAATGGTGGGGGACAACAGTTGGAAACGACTGCTAATACCGCATAAAGTTGAGAGACCAAAGCATGGGACCTACGGGCCATGCGCCATTTGATGAACCCATATGGGATTAGCTAGTTGGTGGGGTAATGGCTCACCAAGGCGACGATCTCTAGCTGGTCTGAGAGGATGACCAGCCACACTGGAACTGAGACACGGTCCAGACTCCTACG